>JALYMN010000397.1 GCA_030773675.1 Actinomycetota bacterium | reverse complement strand
CCGAAGGCGGCGGTCTTGACGACCGTGCCGAGGAACCGCTCGCCGACCTTGGGCATCGTCGGGTTGGCGATCATGTTGATCGTCGCCAGCGCCGCCTCCGCCGAGGGGCCGTCGGTCGCGCCGATGTAGATCGTGCCGTCGTCCTCGACGGTGATGTCGGCGCCCGTGTCGGCCTGAATCTGGTTGATCATCTTGCCCTTCGGGCCGATGACCTCACCGATCTTGTCGACCGGGATCTTGACCGTCAGGACGCGCGGCGCGGTGGCCGCCATCTCATCGGGCTCGTCGATGGCCTCGTTCATCACCTCGAGGATCGCGAGGCGGGCCGTGCGGGCCTGCTGCAGCGCGGCGGCGAGCACGTTGCTCGGGATGCCGTCGAGCTTGGTGTCGAGCTGCAGGGCCGTGACGAACTGCGGCGTGCCGGCGACCTTGAAGTCCATGTCGCCAAACGCATCCTCGGCGCCCAGGATGTCGGTCAGCGTCGCGTAGTCGCCGCCCTCGAAGACCAGGCCCATCGCGATGCCGGCGACCGGCGCCTTGATCGGCACACCGGCGTTGAGCAGCGCCATGGTGCTCGCGCAGACCGAGCCCATCGACGTCGAGCCGTTGGAGCCGAGCGCCTCGCTCACCTGGCGGATCGCGTAGGGGAACTCCTCGCGGCTCGGCAGCACCGGCAGCAGCGCCCGCTCCGCGAGCGCGCCGTGGCCGATCTCGCGCCGCTTGGGCGAGCCCACGCGGCCGGTCTCGCCCGTGCTGTACGGCGGGAAGTTGTAGTGGTGCATGTAGCGCTTGCGGTTCTCGGGGTTGAGCGTGTCGACCATCTGCTCCATCCGGAGCATGTTCAGCGTCGTGACGCCCATGATCTGCGTCTCGCCGCGCTCGAACAGCGCCGAGCCGTGCACCCGCGGGAGCACCTCGACCTCGGCGGAGAGCTCGCGGATGTCCTCGAGGCCGCGGCCGTCGATGCGCACCTTGTCCTGCACGATGCGCCGACGGACGACCTTCTTGGTCAGCGCGCGGAAGGCGCTGCTCACCTCGCCCTCGCGGCCGGCGAAGCGCTCCGCGAGCTCCTCCTGCAGGCGGGCCTTGACCGCGTCGGTCGCGGCCTCACGCTCCTGCTTGCCGGCCACCTGCATGGCGGCGGCGAGGTCGCTCTCGCCGGCCGAGGTGACGGCCTCGAGGACGTCGTCCTCGTACTCGAGGAACACCGGGAAGTCGAGTGGCTCCTTGGGGCTCTTGGCCTTGAGCTCGTTCTGCGCGCGGCAGATCGCGGCGATCGGCCCCTTGGCGGCCTCGAGGCCCTCGGCGACGACGTCCTCGGTCGGGGCCGTGCCTCCGGCGGAGACGTTGTCGAACACCTCCCGCGTCGCCTCCGCCTCGACCATCATGATCGCGACATCCTCGTTCCCGCTGCCGTCCTCGAGCAGCCGGCCGGCGACGACCATGTCGAAGGTCGCATCGGCGAGCTCGGCCTGGTCGGGAAAGGCGACCCAGCCGCTGGGGGTGCGGGCGACGCGGGTGGCGCCGACCGGGCCGGTGAACGGCAGGCCGGAAAGCAGCACGGACGCCGCCGCGGAGTTGATCGCGAGGACGTCGTACAGGTGGTCCGGGTCGAGCGACAGCACCGTGCTGACGACCTGGACCTCGTTGCGCAGGCCCTTCTTGAACGACGGGCGCAGCGGACGGTCGGTGAGCCGGCAGGTGAGGATCGCGTCCTCGGACGGACGGCCCTCCCGGCGGAAGAACGAGCCGGGGATCCGGCCCGCGGCGTACATGCGCTCCTCGACGTCGACCGTGAGCGGGAAGAAGTCGAAGTGCTCCTTGGGCCGCTTGCTGGCGGTCGTGGCGCTCAGCACCATGGTGTCGCCGAGGTAGACGGTGACGGCTCCGGCGGCCTGGCGGGCGAGCCGGCCGGTCTCGAAGCGGACGGTCCGGGGACCGCCGGGATTGTCGATGACGGCGTCGACGAACTCGCTGCCGTAGATGTTGCTCTCGCCCTGCTGCTCGGTCAAAGCAGGCCTCTCCTCTTTCGTGCTCCGCCGACCCGGCTCCGGTGTCGAGGCCGGTCGTCAGTGGAAGCGGCCGGGGACGTGTGCTCCGGCAGCCACTCCCGAGGACCGGTCCCGCGCGGGGGCTGGGTCGGCTCGTGGAGGCCGCGCGACGGGGGTGCCGGGCGACCTGTGCTGCACCGGGGGTTCTCCCCCGTTGCGGTCCAGCAACGCGACGGGGGAGCGCCGTCTCGGCGCTCCCCCGGTCCTGCGGTCTAGCGGCGCAAGCCCAGGCGCTCGATGAGCGCGCGGTAGCGCTGGATGTCGGTCTTCTCGAGGTACTTCAGCAGCCGGCGGCGGCGGCCCACCAGGGCCAGCAGCCCGCGCCGGGTGTGGTGGTCGTGCTTGTGCTTCTTGAGGTGCTCGGTCAGCTCGCTGATGCGCCTGGAGAGCATCGCGACCTGCACCTCGGGCGAGCCGGTGTCGTTCGGCACCGTGCCGTACTCGGCGACGATCTGCTGCTTCTGGGCCGTGTCGAGCGCCATGCGGCTCCTCCGGGTCTGCTGTGCGTGCCCGGGGTCGACGACACCCGGGCAGAGGGACGCACCACCGGACGGGCCGGCTGACGATCCACGCTACCAGCGGGTCGCCTCCGGCCGCGGCGCCGAGACGTCGCGGCGGGTCCGGCTCAGCGGAGCAGGGCGCGGGCCTCCGCGACGTCGCGGTCCATCTGGGCGACGAGCTCCGCCACACCGGCGAAGCGCAGCGTCGGGCGCAGCCGCTTCGTGAAGGTGAGGCCGACGTGCTCGCCGTACAGATCGCCGGCGAAGTCGAGGACGTGGGCCTCCACCCGCTTCTCGCGCCCCTCGAAGGTGGGGTTGGTGCCGATGCTGATGGCCGCCGGCAGCTGCTCGCCCGTGCGGCGGACCAGCCGCCCGGCGTACACACCGTCGGCGGGCACGGCGGCCCACGGCTGCGGCTCGAGGTTCGCGGTCGGGTAGCCGATCTCGCGTCCGCGCTGGTCGCCGCGCACGACCACCCCCTCGACGCGGTGCTCGCGCCCGAGCGCCGCCGTCGCGGCCTCGACGTCGCCGGCCGCGACGCAGGAGCGCACGTACGTCGAGCTGTACGTCGCCTCGCCGCTGCCCTGCAGCGGGACCCCCTCGACGGTGAACCCCCAGCGCCGCCCGGCCGCGGTGAGCGCGGCCACGTCGCCCGCCGCCTTGTGGCCGTAGCGGAAGTTCTCCCCCACCACGACGTGCCGGGCGTGCAGGTGCGCCACGAGCACCTCGTGGACGAACTCGTCCGGGCCGAGCCGGCTGAAGTCGCGGGTGAAGGGCTGGACGCAGACGACGTCGACGCCGAGCGCCTCGACGAGCTCGGCGCGGTAGCGCTGGCTGGTCAGCACGGCCGGGTGCGAGCCCGGCCGCACCACCTCGCTCGGGTGCGGGTCGAAGGTGAGCACCACGCTGGGGACGCCGAGCTCGACGGCCTTCTCGACGGCCCGTCCAATGATCAACTGGTGGCCGCGGTGCACGCCGTCGAACACGCCGACGGTGACCACGCAGCGCCCCCAGCCCGGGGGCGCGCTGCCCACTCCGCGCCAGCGCTGCACGCCGGGCAGCCTGCCAGACCTTCCACATGTGCAGCGGTATGCCCGGCCCCGCTCCAGGGCACCGAACCGCCGTGATCGTGTCAGGAAGCCTGCTCGCGTCCGCGCCGGACAGCGCCGGGTTCCCGTCCAGCTTCCTGTCGGAGGAGGTGCTGCGCGAGTACGTCGACCTGCTCGTGCGGATCGTCGAAGCGGTCGGCGCCGCCGTGATCTTCGTGGGCGCCGTTGTCGGGGCCGTGGCGTTCGCCCGCGCCGCGCTGAGCTCACGCTCCACCGAGGAGTTCGTCCGGGTGCGGCTCCGCCTCGGCCGGTACCTGGCGCTGGGCCTGGAGTTCCAGCTGGCCAGCGACGTGCTCAGCACCGCGGTCGCACCGACCTTCGAGGAGATCGGCAAGCTGGCGGCGATCGCCGCCATCCGGACGCTGCTGAACTACTTCCTCGGCAAGGAGATCGAGAAGGAGCGGGCGGAGATCGGCGGCTCCCCGCCGTGACGCGGATCGAGCTGCTGCAGTACGCCGCTCTCGTCTGCACGCTCCTCGGCCTGGTCTCGGGGGCGGCCGTCCTGGCCCGCACGCGAGACCTCCAGCAGGGCCTCGGAGTGCTGCTGGAGTTCCTTCTGGCGGCCGGGTTGCTGCGTCTGAGCACGACGGCGAGCTGGCGGGCAGTGGTGACGGCCGCCGTGATCGTCGGCATCCGCACGCTGGTGACCAGGGTCGGCCTGCGCAAGCCCGCGGCGCGCTGAGCCACCGGACGCACCCCGTCCCTCAGCCGCCGGCGGGGGCGAACACGACGGCGGGCCGCGCCGCGCCCTCGCGGTCCTCGAGCAGGGCGACGCAGTGGCCGTCGGGGGCGAAGGCGCCGACGGTGGCGGCGGTGCCGGTCGGAGCGAGGCGCCGTCCGTGCGACAGCGCGAGCGCCTCGCCGTCGTCCAGCCGGCGCACCGGGAAGGCGGCGGCGACCGCGTCGGCGAGCGGCAGCACGGCGCGGTCCACGGCCTGCTCGTCGGCGGCGAGCCCGGCCAGGTCGTGCGCCGCCGACAGGTCGAAGGGTCCCGACCGGGTGCGGCGCAGCGCGGTGAGGTGGGCGCCGACGCCGAGCGCCTCCCCCAGGTCACGGGCGAGCGCGCGCACGTAGGTGCCGGACGAGCAGGTCACCGTCACATCGAGGTCGGTCCCGCGGCGGTCCCGCAGGTCCAGCCGGGACACGGTGACCCGGCGGGGCGCCAGCGCGACCTCGGTCCCGGCGCGCACGCGTGCGTAGGAGCGCACGCCGTCGACCTTGACCGCCGACACGGCGCTCGGCACCTGCTCGATGTCGCCGGTCAGCGCCGCGAGCGCCGCGGCGAGCACCGGCTCGCCGACCCCGCCGGCGTCCCGCCGGGCGACCACC
>JALYMN010000396.1 GCA_030773675.1 Actinomycetota bacterium | reverse complement strand
GGACCCGCTGGGCCGTCGCGAGCACGGCGGCGGCCAGCACCGCCGGCGGGTCGAGCGCCACGCCGGGGCCGGACCCGGGGACCGGCTCGAGCGCGTTCAGCTGGCCGGCGAGGGAGCGGTGCTGCGGCATCGACGGCAGCAGCGCCTCGTACATCGCGACCGCGCAGCAGGCGTAGGCGCGCGCCGCGGCGGGCGGCGTCAGCGCCTCGGCCGCGACGACGCGGTAGAGCGTGCGCAGCCAGGCGGCGGCGGCACCGGGGCCGTGGTGCCGGGCCAGCCGGGAGGTCGCTGCCGCCGCCGGTGCGGCCGGCAGATTGGTCACTGCCAGGACGGCGAGGCCGGCGGCGCCGCGCAGGAACGCGCGCCTCCCGATGCCTGCTCCGCGCAGCCCGTCGCCGTGCACCGGCACTCCCCGCTCCTCGCGCGTGCCTGCACACCCGCCCCCGACGCAGGCGCTGCAGCGCCGGCGAGGCGCGCGGGCAACCACGACCGGAGGGCGGACGAGGGCGTGTTCACCGAACTGCTACCTGGCAGTTGCGGCTCCGCCACGTGACGGCAGGGCGACAGCCGTGCCCGATCAGGCGCCCGGGCAGCAGAGAGCCCCGGGCGCACGACCCGGGGCTCTGTGCTGACCTGCTCAGGAGGTGGCGCCGCCGAAGGCCGCTCCGAGACCCGTGAGGTCGACCGGACGCCGGGGCACTCCCGGTGCGCCGTCGATCATCTGCCGCATGACCTCCAGCGCCGTGAGGATGTGCCGTCCGACCTGGTCGGCGGGCCGGGAGGCGTCGACGGAGACGAGGATGCCGCGCTCGCCGTACCAGTCGAGCAGCGGGTGCGTCACGTCGTAGTAGAGCTTGAGCCGGTGCCGGATGACGTCCTCGGTGTCGTCGGAGCGCCCCGACACCGCGGCCCGGGCGAGCAGGCGCCGGACCAGCTCCTCGTCCGACACCTGCAGGTGCAGGGCGACGTCGGCGGTCATGTCCAGCTCGACCGCGATCTCGTAGAGCGCCTTGCCCTGCGCCATCGTGCGCGGGATGCCGTCGAGGACGTAGCCGCCGCCCCGGTGCTTCTCGAAGGCCTCGCGGACCATCTCGAGCACGACCTCGTCGGGGACGAGCTCGCCGCGGTCGAGGTACTGCTTGACCGATTGGCCGAGCTCGGTGCTGCGGGCGACGTGGTCGCGCAGCAGGTCGCCCGTCGCGATGTGCGGGATGTCGAAGTGGGCCGCGATGACCACGCCCTGCGTTCCCTTGCCCGCGCCCGGAGGTGCGATCATCAGAACCCTCATCGTCCGTCCTCTCGTCCGCCGCCGTTTCGCCGGGGGTGCGCCCCGCTGGCGTGCAGGCTGGCACAGGTGTCAGACGTGTCACAGACCGGGGCTCCGCTCCCGCACGCGGCGCGGGGCGCGCGGTCAGCTCCGGTGCAGGTCGTCGAGGCCGGCGTCGCCGTCGAGCGCGTCCGGGCGGCCCGCCCCCGCAGCCCCCGGGTCGTCGGGCAGCGGTCGGTCGTTGAGGTGCGCCGGGAGCGCGGACGGCTCGTCCGCGGCCACCTCGGCCCGCCGGCCCCGCCGGGCGCCCAGGCGCAGGCGGGACGACGGCACCTCCTCGGTCTGCGCGGCCGCGAGCAGCTCGACGAGGTGCACGGCCTTCACGCGCGAGCGGCGGCGACGCAGCCCCGTCTTGAGCTGGCGCAGGCAGCCCGGGTTGACCGCGACGACGTAGTCGAGGTCGGCCGCGGCGATCTGGTCGAGCTTCGGGTCGAGCACCCGGCGGCTGTCCTTCGGCCGCAGCAGCGAGTACGTACCGGCGGAGCCGCAGCACTGGGCCGCGCCGGGCAGCTCGACGTACTCCGCGACGGCGGCGATGAGCTCGCGCGGCTCGCGCCACACGTCCATGCCGTTGCGCAGGTGGCAGGAGTCCTGCAGCGCCACGCGGGCGCGCTGCCCGCGGGCGCGCAATTCCCCGACCGGGGCGACCCCGTCGCCGACGACGTACTCGGAGAACTCCTTCACCCGGTCGCGGCCGAGCACCCCCGCGAGGTGCGCCGCGCAGCCGCCGGCGGTCGTGACGATCGTCCCCGGCAGCTGCTCGCCGAGTCGGCGACCGAGCGTGCGCCCCAGCTCGAGGTCGCCGTTGTGCGCGTGCAGCGCACCGCAGCAGCCCTGGTCGCCGGGCGCGTCGAGCTCGGGGCGCAGCCGCCGCGCGGCCCGGCTCACGCCGGGGAACAGCCCGCGCTCGAAGCAGCCGAGCATGAGGTGCGGCCCGGGATGCGGCGCCGGCGTGCGGGCGTGCCCGCGGAACGTGCCGAGCCGCCGGACCAGCCAGTTGCGCACCACGACGTTGGTCAGCACGCGGGCCAGCGGCGGGCGGCGCCGCCCCTGCCACTGGAAGGAGCGCCAGTGCTCGAGCAGCTCGCCGTACTGCACCCCGGCCGGGCAGACCGGCTCGCAGGCCCGGCAGCCCAGGCAGAACGACGACTCCTCGCGCAGCGTCGGGTCGTCGGTGTCGAGCGAGCCGGTCTCGAGCGCCCGCATGAGCGTGATGCGGCCGCGCGGACTGGACTTCTCGTCCTTGGAGAGCGCGTACGTCGGGCACGCGGGCAGGCAGAAGCCGCAGGAGATGCAGCGGTCGAGCAGGTCGGGCGGGAAGATCCCGCGGGCGGTGCTGCCGCTGGCGCCGGGTGCTTCGAGCGGAGCGCCGCCGTCGAGCGCGCTCACCAGGCCACCAGGCTCGACGTCATGAGCCCACCTTGCCGGGGTTGAGGATGCCGGCCGGGTCGAACGCCATCTTGATCCGCCGCAGCAGGGCCATCTGCTCGTCGCCGAGCCGGTCGCGCAGGTAGGGCAGCTTCGCCGCGCCGACGCCGTGCTCGCCGGTGATCGTGCCGTCGAGCTCCAGCGCCGCCGCGAAGATCTGCGCGAACGCCTTGTGCGTGCGCTCGACGGCGTCCGCGTCGCCGGCGTCCAGGACCGCGGTCGGGTGCAGGTTGCCGTCGCCGGCGTGGCCGAACGTGCCGATGAGCAGGTCGTGGTCGGCACCGATCGCGTTGATCCGCTCGACCATCTGCGGCAGGCGCGGCCGGGGGACGGTGACGTCCTCGAGCACGGTCAGCGTGTCGAGCCGCGACAGCGCGGGCAGCGCGCAGCGCCGGGCGGCCAGCAGCGCCTCCGACTGGGCGATCTCCTTGGCCACGGTCACGTCGAGCGCGCCCTCCTCGGCGCACAGGTCGCCCATGCGGGCCAGGTTGCGCTCGACGACGTCCGGCGCGCCGTCGTCGCCGAACAGCAGCAGCGCGCCGGCGTCGGTGCGCAGCCCGAGCCGGGCGTAGTCCTCGACCGCGCCGATGCAGGTGCTGTCGAGGAACTCGAGCGTCGCCGGGACGACGCCGTCGCCGAGGATCCGCGTGACCGCGCGGCCGGCCTCCGACAGCGAGGGGAAGTAGGCGACGCCGGTGCTCGCGGTCGCGGGCATCGGCAGCAGCGCGAGGGTGACCTCGGTGATCACGCCGAGCGTGCCCTCGCTGCCGGTGAGCAGCCGCGTGAGGTCGTAGCCGGCGACGTCCTTCCACAGCCGCCCGCCGGTCCGGATGACGTCCCCGGTCGGCAGCACGACCTCGAGGCCGAGCACGTAGTTGCGCGTCACGCCGTACTTGAGGCCGCGCAGGCCACCGGCGCAGGTGGCCACGTTGCCGCCGACCGTCGAGACGGTCCGGCTGCCCGGGTCGGGCGCGAACAGCAGGCCCTGCTTCGCGACGCTGTCGGCCACCGTCGCGGTCGTCGCGCCGGGCTGCGCCCGGACGAGCAGCTCGTCCTGGCTGATCTCGAGGATCGCGTCCATCCGGGTCAGCACCATCATGATCCCGCCCTGCAGCGGGACCGTGCCCGCGCACAGGTTGGAGCCGGCCCCGCGCGGCACCACCGGCACGCGCGAGGCGGTGGCCAGGCGCAGGACGGCGGCCACCTGCTCCGTGTTCGCCGGGAACACGACGGCGTCGGGCGGCGCGGAGAACAGCGGGGTGGCGTCCCGTGCGTACGGGGCGACGTCGCCGGGCGTCGAGCGCACGTGCGCCGCGCCCACGACGCTCTCCAGCTCGGCGAGCACAGCGGGTGCGAGAGCCATGACCTGTCCCCCTCGTCGGTGGCCGCGAGCCGCTCGAACTCCACCACACCCCTCGTCGTGCGGCCAGGTCGGTCAGGCCAGCCGGGCGGCCTGGACGAGGTAGACCACGCCGATGCCGCTCACCACCCAACGCGTCGCGGTGCGGAAGCCGGTGTCGGACATGCGGTCGAGCACCCGGCCGCCGAGTGCGGTGCCGAGCATGGACAGCGGGACGGCGAGCAGGACCACGAGGTACGGGACGCCGTGGCCGGAGGCCGCCGCGCCGCCGTACAGCACGACCTTGGCGGCGTGCGAGAGCACCTGGGTGGCGGCCTTGGTCGCCACGACACTGTGCCGGCCGAGCGCGGTGCGGACGAAGAACACGTCGAGCAGCGGCCCGGCCACCCCGGCGACGAGGTTGACCGCGGTGACGCACAGGCCCGCGGCGACGGCGTGCAGCGGGCGGGCGGCGTCGAGCCGCAGCACGCCCTTCGGCAGCCACACCAGCGCCGGCACCAGGCCGAGGAACAGGTAGGTCAGCGGCCGGGACGGCACGTAGTTGACGAGCGCGACGCCGGCGCCGGCGACGACCGCGCCGACCGCGTACCACCCGACGACGGCGCCGCGCAGGTGCTCGCGCTGGAGCACGGCCCGCCAGCCGTTGGCGACGAGCTGCAGCAGGCCGTGGACGACGAACGCGGTCGTCGCGGGCAGCACGAGCAGCAGCGCGCCCATGAGCAGCAGCCCGCCGGCCATCCCGAGGACGCCGGACACCGCCGCGGTGACCAGCGCGGCGACCAGGACGAACGCGGCGGTGAGCGCGGTCACGCGCCGGACGGCCGGCGGAGGCTGGTTCCCGGGCAGGACGGCACGACACCGGACGCTAGCCGCGGCTCCGGGGCACCCCGACGGCTGGTCTCGACCGGTCACGCCGGGCACGGGCCCCGCCACGACGTGCCACGCCCCGCCCGGCCCGCGCCCCTCCACCTCGACGATCTTCGCCGGATGGCTCGCGACGCGCCGTAGGGGCGACCATCTGACGAAGATCGTCGCGGAGGAGGAGGGGTCGGGCGGTCAGGCGCGGCCGAGCGCCACGAGCGTCTCGTCGTCCTGGGCGGGGCCGACGTCGCCGCAGGCCTGCACGACGGCCCGCACGAGCTCGCC
This sequence comes from Actinomycetota bacterium, assembly GCA_030773675.1. Next base: position 137 of record JALYMN010000396.1, on the reverse strand, counting down.
GGCGTCCGGCGTCGGCCCGAGAGCCGGGCGCAGCCGGACGAGGACGTCGAGCAGGTCGACCTCGCCGTGCCGGTCGGTGAGCCCGTCGGTCCAGGCCAGGACGACGTCGTGCGGGCCGAGCGGCAGCGCGACGCCGC
>JALYMN010000395.1 GCA_030773675.1 Actinomycetota bacterium | reverse complement strand
GGGGCTGTCCCCGTCGCCGAACGCGACGAGCCCGGTCGGGCGGGCTCAGCCCGTGTAGGGCTCCGCCGAGAGCAGCTCGACGCTCATCGTGCTGCCGTTCGGCAGCGTGTAGCTCACCGTGTCGCCGACCTTCGCGCCGGTCAGCGCCAGGCCGAGCGGGGACTGCGCCGAGTAGACCGGCAGTTGCGCCTTGTCCTCGCGCGAGCCGAGCAGGAAGCGCTCGGTGTCGTTCTTGTCGCCGTCGTAGGCCACCTCGAGCACCATGCCGGGGCCGGCGACGCCGGACGACGTCGGCGCCTCGCCCACCACGGCGTTCTCGAGCATCTGCGTGAGCTGGCGGATGCGGGCCTCGAGCTTGCCCTGCTCCTCCTTGGCAGCGTGGTAGCCGCCGTTCTCCTTAAGGTCGCCCTCCTCGCGGGCGGCTTCGATGCGGCCGACGATCTCCTGCCGCCGCGGGCCCTTGGCCTCCTCGAGCTCGCCGCGGAGCCGGTCGTAGGCCTCCTGGGTGAGCCAGGTGGTCTGCTGGCCGGACGTCGTGCTCACAGCGGGACTCCTCGTCAGGTCGGGAGGCGGCGCGTCGCAGGTGTGCCACCGGTCACGGATGCTACGGCGCGGAGCGCGCCCGGCCCGGCGCGCAGCCGACGAGCTCTCCGCCGACCGGGCGCCGGCTGGTCCTGAGGACGGTGCTCACGACGGTCGTGCGCGGGCCCGATGACGGGACGTCGAAGCTCTTGCGGCCGACCTCGGTGCCGGAGAGCTCGCGCGCGCGGACGACGCAGAACACCTCCGACCCCGGGTCGCGGGCGACCTCGACGTCGATCCGCACGGCCGTGTCGGACAGCACCGCGAAGCCGCGCATCCGCGACGGCGTCCCCTGCTCGGCCCCGAACCGCAGGAACAGGCCGACGGCGAAGGACAGCCCGACGAGCCCGCCGACGACCGCGACGAGGATCTGAGCCCGAGTCACGGGAGTCCTTCCGGCGGCGGCGCTGTTGCGGGGGTGCGGGACCATTCTCGGGCGCGGTGCCCGGAGAGCGACCTGGAGGCAGGGTGGAGCAGGACCGGCTGCGGCTGGTGTGCGTGCACGCGCACCCCGACGACGAGTCGAGCAAGGGTGCGGCGACGATGGCCAAGTACGCCAGCGAGGGCGTCGACGTGCTGGTCGTCACGCTCACCGACGGCTCGCGTGGCTCGGTGCTCAACCCGGCGATGGACCGGCCGGAGGTGCAGGAGAACATCACCGCCGTCCGGGCGCAGGAGATGGAGCGCGCGCGGGAGATCCTCGGCGTGCGTCAGGTGTTCCTCGGCTTCGTCGACTCCGGCCTGCCCGAGGGCGACCCGCTCCCGCCGCTGCCCGAGGGCTGCTTCGCCGTCGGCGACCTCGAGGAGCAGACCGAGGCGCTCGTCCGCGTCGTCCGGGAGCAGCGGCCGCACGTCATGACGACGTACGACGAGACCGGCGGCTACCCGCACCCGGACCACATCCGCTGCCACCAGGTCTCCGTCGCGGCGTTCGAGGCGGCCGGCGACCCCGACCGGTTCCCCGACGCGGGGGAGCCCTGGCAGCCGCTCAAGCTGTACTACAACCTCACCTTCCACAAGCAGCGCATCCAGGCGCTGCACGACGCGATGGGCGAGCGCGGGCTCGAGTCGCCGTACCTCGACTGGCTGGCGAAGTGGGAGGACAAGCCCGACGACGCCGAGCGGCTCACGACGTCCGTGCCCGCGTCGGAGTTCTTCAAGGTGCGCGACGCGGCGCTCCTCGCCCACGCCACGCAGGTCGACCCGACCGGCCGCTGGTTCGCCTGCCCGCTCGAGCTGCAGGAGACCTGCTGGCCGAGCGAGGACTTCCAGCTCGCCCGCTCGCTCGTCGACACGGCGCTGCCGGAGGACGACCTGTTCGCCGGCGTCCGCGAGCAGGTGCGCGCGTGACCCTCGCCTCGCAGGTGCCGGCCGACACCAGCGTCTCCGCCGGGTACGTCGCGCTGCTGCTCGTCGTGCTGCTGTTCATCGCGACGGTGCTGCTCGTGCGCAACATGAGTGGGCGGCTCAAGCGGCTGCCGAAGGAGTTCGCGCCGGAGCGGCAGGACCCGTCGGTCCCGGAGCAGGGGCGGCCGGACCAGGGGCTCTGAGGCTGCCCGCCCCTCCGCGACCACCTCGTCGAGGAGCCCTCCGCCGACGGCGACCTGACCCGCTCGAGGGGCTGCTGGACCAGCCGCTCCGGACGAGCGCCGACCGACCGGAACAGGACGGACATGCAGCGCAACAAGGTCATCTCGGCGCCCGACGCCGCCCAGGTCGTGCTCGACGGCGACACGGTGGCGACCAGCGGGTTCGTGGGCATCGGGTTCCCCGAGGAGCTCGCCGTCGCCCTCCGGCGCCGCTTCGCGGAGACGGGCTCGCCGCGCGACCTCACGCTCGTGTACGCCGCCGGGCAGGGAGACGGACGGTCCCGCGGCCTCAACAACTTCGCGGCCGACGGCATGGTGGCGCGGGTCATCGGGGGGCACTGGGGCCTCGTCCCCGCGCTGGGCGAGCTCGCGCTGCAGGACCGCATCCGGGCCTACTGCTGGCCTCAGGGCGTCATCTCGCACCTGTTCCGGGACATCGCGGCGGCGCGCCCCGGGGCGCTCACCCGGGTCGGTCTCGGCACGTTCGTCGACCCCCGGCAGGGCGGCGGGCGGATGAACGCGTCGACGACCGAGGAGCTCGTCGAGGTCGTCACCCTGCGCGGCGAGGAGTACCTGTTCTTCCCGACCTTCCCGATCCACGTCGCCCTGCTCCGCGGCACCACCGCTGACGGCGAGGGCAACATCACGATGGAGCGCGAGGCCCTGACCCTCGAGTCGCTGTCGATCGCCCAGGCGGCGAAGAACTCCGGTGGCGTGGTCGTCGTCCAGGTCGAGCGCCTGACGACCGCGCACGTGCTCAGCCCGCGGGAGGTGAAGATCCCCGGTGCTCTCGTCGACGCCGTGGTCGTCGCCGAGCCGGCCCACCACACGCAGACCTTCGGCGAGGCGTACAACCCCGCCTACACCGGCGAGGTCAAGGTCCCCTCCACGTCCGTGGCGCCGATGACGCTCGGCGTCCGCAAGGTGATCGCCCGCCGGGCCGCGATGTTCCTCAAGATGAACGCGGTGGTGAACCTCGGCATCGGGATCCCGGAGGGCGTCGCCGCGGTGGCCAACGAAGAGGGCGTCCTGGACCTCATCACGCTCACCGTCGAGCCGGGCGGGATAGGCGGCATCCCGTCCGGCGGCCTGAGCTTCGGCGCCGTCGCCAACCCCCAGGCGATCATCGACCAGCCCTACCAGTTCGACTTCTACGACGGCGGCGGGCTCGACCAGGCGTTCCTGGGCATGGCCGAGGTCGACGCGCAGGGCAACGTCAACGTCAGCCGCTTCGGGCGCAAGCTGGCCGGTGCCGGCGGCTTCATCAACATCAGCCAGAACGCGAAGGCGCTGTTCTTCCTCGGGACCTTCGCGGCCGCCTCGACCGTCCAGGTGGCGGACGGGGGACTGCGCATCGTCGAGCCCGGCGTCGCGAAGGTCGTCGAGCGGGTGAGCCAGGTGACCTTCAACGGCCCGCGCGCGGTCGCCCGGGGCCAGGCGGTGCACTACATCACCGAGCGGTGCGTCTTCCGGCTCACGGAGGACGGGCTGGAGCTCGTCGAGGTCGCTCCCGGCGTCGACGTCGAGCGGGACGTGCTCGCGCTGCTGCCGTTCGCGCCGCGGGTCGCCGACCGGCTCGAGCGGATGCCGGCGGCGGTGTTCTCCGCCGCCAGGATGGGGCTGCGGGACCGGCCGCCGGTGAGCATGGACGAGCGGTTCGTCCACGACCCGGACGACGACGTGGCCTACGTCAACTTCGAGGGCCTGCGGGTCGTCACCGAGGACGACGCGAGGACGTTGGCGGCGTTCCTGGACTCCCGCTTCTCCGCCCTGGGCCGGCGGGTCGACGTCGTTGTCAACTACGACAACTTCACGCTCAGCGACGAGGCCGCCGAGGCGTTCTTCGACATGGTCCGGCGCAACACGGAGCGGTACTACCTGTCCTCCACCCGGTACTCGACCAACGCGTTCTTCCGGCGCCAGCTCGGGCGGCAGTTCACGGAGAAGAGCCTGCACGACCGGATCTACGGCAACTTCAGCGAGGCACGTGCCGGGCTGGCACACCGGGGGGAGCGGCCCGCCCGGCCCGTCGCGGCCGGGGCCGGCACCGGGGCGATCGGCGAGGCCCCGTAGTTCTACTGCTCCGCGCGTGCGCGGCGGCGCCCTACCGTCCGGGCACTGACCGGACCGAGAGCGGGAGGCCGCCGTGGATGCCTGGACCACTGTCCCGGACGGGCCTGCGGGCCCGGAGCCCCGCCGCAGGCCCCTCCAGGGTCTGGTCGTCGTCCTCGCCTGCGTCGCGCAGGTCGGTGTCCTGCTGTTCACGTTCCTGATGGGGCTGCAGTGGGGTGGCCTGACGTACCTGGTCGCGCTCGTGCAGGCTGCTGCAGCGCTGGCCGTGATCGCCCGGCTCGCCGCGCGCAGACGCGGGGTCGTGCTGCTGGTCCCCGTGCTGTCGGCGGGCCTGACCGCCGGACTGGCCGCTGCGGGCACAGCGCTCGGTCGTGCAACAGCCTGCGGCGACCAGGAGCGGCGTGCGACGCAGCAGCTGGCGCCGCCGCCCGGCACCGTCGTGCGGTTCGAGGGCCACTACCTCGAGGGGTGCGTCGCCAGGACCCGCATGGCCCTGCCCAGCCAGGTCATCCTGCAGCACTACCAGGCCGAGTTCGCCCGTCACGGATGGCGGGAGACGCCGGGCCGGCACGAGGCGAGGATCGGGACGGCCGCCGTCAAGGACGGCGTCCACGTCATCGTGGACGTCAACACCGGCGAGGAGCTCGAGGGCCAGGTGCTCGAGGTGGTCGTGGGCGACGCCACCAGCAGCGCGCCCTGCCTGATCAACCTGATGGACGGCTACCGCCAGCGGAAGGCGACGAGCGAGGTCGAGCCGGGTCAGTGGTCGGTCCTGGTGAGCAGCGTCGCGGGGCCGGCGTCCGTCGTCATCCGGGACAGCGCAGGCGCGGTCGTCCTCGAGCAGCAGGCGCACCTCCTGCCCGACGACGAAGACATGGAGCAGATCGACGCGCTCCCCGAGGGCGCCCACCGTGTCGCTGGAGGAGGGCGGGTACGAGGTCGAGTGCCGACCTGGCGACGGGATCGCCAGCACGGTTCCCCTCCCTGTCGCCTGGGCCGACCCCGGCGCCGACGAGCAGGAGAAGAACGTCGTCGTGCGGATCTTCGAGACCCCTGACCACTGGTGACGCGGCTCGGGATCACCCTGCTCGTGGCGCCGGTCCTGCTCGTCCGGGCGGTCACGTGACGTCCGCGGTCAGTCGTCCCGCTGCCGGTCGCGCTTGAGCTGCGACCGGCGCCGCTTGTCCTCCAGCCGCCGCTCCTTCGAGCCCCTCGTCGGCCGGGTCGGGCGGCGCGGCGGGGGAGGCGGGGCGAGCGCCTCCCTCAGCAGCTGCGCCAGCCGCCGCTCGGCCGCCTCGCGGTTCTGCAGCTGGCTGCGCTCGTCCTGTGCGACGACCGTCAGCACCCCGCGGACCAGCCGGCCGCGCAGCCGGAACAGCAGACGCTGCCGGGTGGGCTCGTCGAGCACGGTCGAGGCGGCGACGTCGAAGCTGAGCTCGGCGCGGCTGTCACTGGTGTTCACCGACTGCCCGCCGGGCCCGGACGAGCGGGAGAACCGCCAGGACAGCTCGGACGGCGGCAGCACCAGCCGGTCGGTCACCTGCAGCGGCCCGGGCACCCGGTCATCTTGGCCGTCCGGCCCCACGGCAGTGGTGGACTGCCCCGTGGCCCCGTCCCCGCCCGAGCGCCCGCCGGGCGCCGACCTGCTCCCCGTCGAGCGCACCGCCGAGGCGCTCGCCCGCGACCTCGTGGTCGACGAGGACGCCGACCTCGTGCGCTGGACCGACAAATGCGGGGTGCGCCGCGTGACCGGGTTCCACGACTACGCGGCGCTGTACGCCGTGCCCGGGCTCTACGAGGCGGCGTACTTCGTGGCGCTGCGTGGGCGCGCTCCCGACCTGCTCGCCGACCTGCTCGCCGACGCCGTGCCCGACCCGTCGGTCGCCCGGGTGCTGGACGTCGGCTGCGGTACCGGTGCCGTCGGCACCGCGTTGAGGAGGCGCGGGTTCGGGCCGGTCGCCGGGATCGACCTGGAGCCGGCCGTCCTGACCGCCGTGCCGCGCGACCGGCCGGGCACCTACGGCACGCTGCGCGCGCTCGACCTCACCGCACTTCCGCCGGACGACCGCGCCTGGCTGGCCGCGGTCGCGCCGGACGTCGTCACCGTGGTCGCCGCCGTCGGCTTCGGCCACCTGCCGCTGGCGGCGTTCCGGGTGCTCGCCGACCTGCTCCCGCCGGGCGGCCTGCTCGCCCTCACCGTCGCGCGCGACCTCGCGGACACCCCGGCGCTCGCCGACCACGCCGCGCTCCTGCTCGGTCCCGCGTTCCGCCACCGGGCGGCCCGCGACGGCGTGCACCGGACGACGGCGTCCGGGCGGGACCTGCTCGTCACCGCGCTGGTGCTCGAGCGCACCTCTCACACGTCCGGGTGAGGTCGGGGCCCGGCCCGTCAAGGCGCTGCCGCAGGGGTCGAGGAACAGGACGGCTAGCGCTCAAGGAGTGAGCGAGCCTCGGCGCGGACGATCCGCGCCGTTGCAGGCCCGCAGGACGCGTCGGCCCGGCCAGAGCACCCCCCTGTGCGGAGTCCCGCGTGCCTGTCGTGTCGTCGTCCCCTGCCCGACCCGTGCCGCAGCCTGCCCGGCGCGGCGCCGTCACCGCACTGCTGGCCGTGCTGACCGCCCTGGTCACGCCGCTGCCCGCGGCGTCCGCTGCCGGCATGCACCCGAGCGCCGCCGCTACGCAACGGAGCGCCGCCGCCACGCCGTCGGTGAGCCTCAGCAGCGCCGGGACGCTGCCGTTCGACCTGCCCGTGTCCGCCCTGCGCCGGTCGCCGAAGAAGGTGTTCGCCCACTACTTCCCGCCGCTGCCGATGAGCCTGGACAACGCCTCTCCGGCCAGGGACTACTACGCGCGCAACTACCTCGACCCGGACGGCGAGAAGGGCAAGCACCGCGCGTACGGCGGCCACCTGCGCGACCGCCCGATGCAGCGCGCGCCCCGCTCCGGCTCCGACTGGCGGCTCGCGGACATGCAGGACGAGGTGCGCCAGGCCGTCGCCGGCGGGCTCGACGGCTTCGCCGTGGACCTGCTGGCCCTGCGCGACGACCCGAACGTGCGCCTGTGGGAGAACGCCAAGACGATGCTGCGCGCGGCCGAGACCGCCGCCCCCGGCTTCCAGATCATGATCATGCCAGACATGACCAACCGGCTGGCGCAGAAGACGCCCGCGGTCGTGGCCGCGAGCATCGCCGAGCTGGGCCGGTCCGACGCGGCGTACCGGCTCGCCGACGGCCGGCTCGTCGTCGCGCCCTTCCTGGCGGAGGCCCGGCCGCCGTCCTGGTGGGCGGAGTTCCTCGACGTCATGCGCGACCAGCACCGGACCCGCGTCGCGTTCCTGCCGGTGTTCCTCAACGAGCGCAAGCACGCCGCGGCCTTCCAGCACCTGACCTGGGGCATGTCGATCTGGGGCTCGCGCAACCCGGGCCACAACGACCCCGACGGCACCGGGCGGGATACGCCCCGCGGGCGCGCCGCGGCGGTCAAGCGGCTCGGCCAGGCGTGGATGCAGCCGGTCTCGGTGCAGGACGCCCGCCCGCGCACCGGCATCTTCGACGAGGCGCAGAACACCACCAACCTGCGGACCACCTGGCAGATCGCCCGCGCGTCCGACGCGGAGCTCGTGCAGATCCCGACCTGGAACGACTACACCGAGGGCACGCAGCTCGCGCCGTCGGTCAAGAACGGCGGCGCGTTCCTGGACGTCAACGCCTACTACCTGTCCTGGTACAAGACCGGCTCAGCGCCCCGCGTCGTCCGCGACACCGTGTACCTGACGCACCGCACCCAGCCGCACGCCGCGCGGCCGAGCTTCCCGCAGAGCACGCTCATGCGTCTCCGGGGAGGCTCGCCGGCGCGCGACACCGTCGAGGCGCTCACCTTCCTCACCCGGCCGGGCAAGGTCACGCTGCACGTCGGCACCCGCACGCACACCTGCGCGGTGGACGCCGGCGTCGACACCTGCGTCGTCCCGCTCGGGCCGGGGCGGGTCAGCGCGGAGGTCCGGCGCGGCGGGGACGTCGTCGCGCAGGTCGCCTCGCCGCACCTGGTGAGCGAGACGCCGTACGTGCAGGACCTGCAGTACGTCGCCGCCAGCAGCCGCCGACCGACCAGCGGCTGGCTCACCACGCCGCAGCTGCCGGTCGAGGCGCCGGTCCAGACGCCGGTCCAGACGCCGGTCCAGGCACCCGTCCAGGCGCCGGCCGAGGCGCCGACCACGCGCGACCGCGACGCACGGCCGTCGGTGGAGGTGCGTCCGGCGGTCCTGCGCGCCGGGCAGCCCGCCGAGGTCGTCGTCCGGGCCGCGCCGGGGGACGCCGTCGCGCTGTGGGCCTACACGCGGCCCTCCACCGCCCTGCGGCTGGTCCGGACCGGACGCGCGGGCGCCGACGGGCGCGCCGTGTTCACCGTGCGTCCGAGCGGTAGCACCCGGATGGAGGCGCGCGTGTCCGGGTTGCGCACGGCGACGTCGCGGTCCGTCGTCCTGCCCGTGCAGGCCGCGCTGCACCTGGCGGCCGTGCGCACCGGCCCGCGCACGTACGTCTTCTCCGGCCGGACGATGCCGGCGGTCGCCGGACGGCGGGTCGCGGTGGCGTACGCGCGCGGCGGGACCAGTGTCGTGGCGGTCTCGGCGACGACCGCGGCCGACGGCACCTTCCGGGTCCGGCGCACCTTCACCGGCACGGGCGCCCTCACGTTCACCGCGCGGACCGCGGCGGACCTCACCAACGCCGCGGGTGCGAGCCGGCCCGTGCGGGTGGTCGTCCGCTGACGTCGGCCGTGGTCGGCGGCTCGACCAGGCGGGTCCTCGTGCCGTCCGTCACACCGGGAACAGCGGAGATCACGGGGGGTTGCGGCAGATGACAGTCCCGGCGCACCGCGCCGTGGGCTCCCCGCGCCGGTCCGGCGCCCCCAGCGCACCGGGGTCCGCGTGCGCGCGGAACCGAAGGCACGCCATGACCTCCCCTGCCCCCTCCCGTCGCCGCCGGCGCTCGGGCCGTCCGTCCGGCGC
>JALYMN010000394.1 GCA_030773675.1 Actinomycetota bacterium | reverse complement strand
CCGCTCAGGCTGCCGCGGGCCACGTCGGCCGGGACGCGGTCGAGCGCCTCCAGCGCCGCGTCGACGGCGTCCGGCCAGCCGGTGAGGTGCCGGCGGCGGGCCGCGTCGCGCTCGTCCTGCGGCGCGTACTCCCGGTCGTAGCAGGCCAGGTCGAGGTTGGCGACGTGCACGAGCGGGTTGGCCCGGTGCAGCGCCAGCGTGCCGTAGGCGACGCGCGCCGCCCGCTCGAAGACGGCGAGGTGCGCGTCGTCGTGCGGGTCGGCGAGCGGCGGACCGCCGAGCGCGGCCACCTGCGCGGCCACGGTGCCCGGCGACAGGTCCTGCAGGACTCCGTCGTACTCGTGCCGCCCGGCGTACTCGCGGACCTCGGGCACGGACAGGTCGCACAGCGACCTCAGGCGGGGCTCCACGCGCGGACGCTAACCCGCCCGATCGGGCCGCCCCGCGCTCAGACGGCGCAGGCGTCGCCCGCGCAGCCGGGAGCCGCCGTGCGCCCGCCGACCACCGACAGCGGCGACGACTCCCAGGCCTTCTGCAGCACCTCGGCGATGAGCTCGCTCGGCTGCGCGCCGGAGATGCCGTAGCGGCCGTCGACGACGAAGAACGGGACGCCGGAGATGCGGTAGGCGACGGCCTGCGCCTCGTCCGCGCGGACGGCGTCGGCGTACCGGCCGGAGCCCAGCACCTCGCGCACCTCGGCCTCGTCGAGTCCGACCTCGACGGCGAGGGGCACGAGCGCCTCGGCGTCCGAGACCGACAGGCCCTCGCCGAAGGTGGCCCGGTCGAGCCGCTCCTTCAGCGGGTCCTGCAGGCCGCGCTCCCGCGCCAGGTGCAGCAGCCGGTGGGCGTCGAAGGTGTTGCCTCCGGTGGCGATCCCGAAGTCGAAGTGCAGACCCTCGGCAGCCGCGGAAGCGGTCATGGTGTCGAGCATCTGCTGGGCCTGGGCGCGCGTGACGCCGTACTTCGTGGCCAGTCGGTCGCCGTAGTCACCTCGCAGCCGGGTGGACGGAGGCGCGGACGGGTCGAGCTCGAAGGAGCGCCACACCAGCTCGACCGCGTCGCGTCCGGGGAACTGCGCGAGCGCCCGCTCGAAGCGGCGCTTGCCGATGTAGCACCAGGGGCAGACGACGTCGGACCAGATCTCCACCTTCATGCTGCTCGCAACGCGAGCAGGAGTGCACGCCTTCCCGCCGCGTCCTGCAGCCGAGCCCGGGGTAGCCCGTGCGGATGCCGGAGGGACACCTGCTGCACCGCCACGCGCGCGAGCACGACGCCGCGCTCGGCGGTCAGGCCGTGCGGGTCACGTCGCCGCAGGGCCGCCTTGACACCGCGCCGCTCGACGGCCGGCTGCTCGAGCGGGTGGAGGCGCACGGCAAGCACCTGCTCGACCGGTTCGAGGGCGGGCTTGCGGTCCACGTGCACCTGGGCATGCGCGGGCTCTTCCTCTCCTACCCGGACCCGGCCGTCCCGCCGCACGGCGGGGTCCGGCTCCGCCTGGCCGGCACGAGCGCCGTCGACCTCATCGCGCCGACGACGTGCGAGGTGCTGGACGACGCGGGCGTGGCCCGGCTGTTCGCCAAGCTCGGACCCGACCCGCTGCGGCCGGACGCCGACGAGGACGAGGCGGTGCGCCGGCTGCGGGTCTCACGGCTGCCGGTCGCGGCGGCGGTCGTCGACCAGGCGATCTGGTCGGGGGTGGGCAACGCCTGGCGCGCGGAGCTGCTCTACCTGGTTAGCGGCTGCCGCCCGCCCTGCCGGCGTCGCGGCTCGGCGAGGCGCAGGCCCGGTCGCTGTGGCGGCGCACCGCCGAGCTGCTCGCCCTGGGCCGCGACGCCGGGCAGGTCGTCAGCGACCCGTCGGCTCCCGACGAGCGGTGGGTCTACAAGCGCGCGACCTGCCGCGGCTGCGGAGCCCCGGTGGTCGCCGACCAGGTGGGCGGGCGCACGTCCTACCGGTGCAGCGCGGAGCAGCCGGGCTGAGGGCCGTCGCGGCTCCTGCTCAGTGCCGCACGTCGATCACCACCCGGGCCGGGTCGCTGAGCCGGAACACCCGGAACGGCCGGCGGGCCGACACGCCCACGAACGCCTCGTACTGCCCCTCGTACGTCGCCCCGAGCACGACCTCCCGAACCACGGCCGTGCCGGTCGGCCGGAAGTCGTCGGTCTCCTCCTGCTGGCCGGTGTCGAAGGGGTATCCGATGCCGCTGACCAGCACCTGCAGGACGGCCTCGCCGTCCACCTGGACGCGGTCGCCCGAGCCCTGCTGCCGCGGCTCGTCGACGTACTCGACCCGCCAGCCCGGCCGGCCGGGCTGCCCGGCGAGCTCGAGCACGACCCGGTCGTAGCCCGCCTGCGGCGCCGCCCGCGCCCCGACGACCGTCAGCGGCCCGCCGTCGGGCTCGGCGGTGTCGACCCCGACGTCAGCCGGGAACGGCGAGGCCGCCTCGTCGCCTTCCCCCGGTTCGAGCGCGTCGACGCTGCCCGTGGCGGTGCCGGCGCCGGTGGGGGCAGGGGG
>JALYMN010000393.1 GCA_030773675.1 Actinomycetota bacterium | reverse complement strand
GCCGGCCCGCTGCTCGTCCTGGTGCTGCTCGGCTGCGGCCTGGCCGAGCTGGTGCTGTCCCGCCGTCCGGGCGGCGTGCGCGCCGTCGTGCCGCTGCCGCTGCCGCTGCTCGCGCTCCTCGGCGGTCCGGGCGGCGGCCCGGGCGCGCTGGTCTGGACCGCCCTCAAGGTGGGCGCCCTGTCCTACGGCGGCGGCTTCGTCATCGTCCCGCTCATGCAGGCCGACGCGGTGGAGCGCTACGGCTGGATGAGCGAGGCGGAGTTCCTGTCGGCGGTCGCGCTCGGGCAGCTGACACCCGGTCCGGTGGTGCAGACCGTCGCCGCCGTGGGCTACGCGGCCGCGGGCACGAGCGGCGCAGTGCTGGCGGCCGCAGCCGCCTTCGGGCCGTCGCTGCTGGTGGTCCCGCTGCTCGGCCGTCGGCTCATGGCGCTGCGCGACAGCCCGTCCGCGGAGGCGTTCCTGCGCGGCGCGGGCCCGGCGGCGCTCGGAGCGATCGCCGGCGCGTCGGTGCCGCTCGCCCTCGCCCTGACGAGCGCCTGGCAGGTGGGCGTGCTCGCCGTCGCGGCGGTGCTGCTGCTGCGCTGCGGCGTCGTGCCGACGCTGCTGTGCGGCGCCGCCCTGGGCCTGCTGGCGGCGGCCGGCGACCTGCCCGCCTGACCACTCCCGCCCGAACGGTCGGTCTTCCCGCCGGGTCCTGGCAGGAAGCCTCCCGGCCGCGTCGAACTGTCCGGTACGCGCGCGACATGCGCGTCACTCGTGGAGGACTCGTGGCACGACGCCGTCCTGTCGCCTCCGCCGTAGCAGCAGCACTGCTCGGCGGGACGCTGGCGCTCCCTCTCGTGGCCGGACCGGCCCCGTCTCTCGCTCAGACCGTGACCGGCGACTACGGCTTCCAGGGCGAGGGCCCCGGCCGCATCGGTGACGTGGACCGCCGGGCCGGCGCGGTGGCGCCGACCGACGCGCAGGAGGCGGCGGCGTCCGCGCTCGGCGCCGACGTCCGCTGGAACGCGCTGGGCACGCCCGCCGTCGTGAGCAAGGTCGACGGGCACCTGTCCGCCGCCCGCACCGGCGCCGCGAAGGACGTCGCCCGCGCCTTCCTGCGCGAGCAGGCGGCGCTGCTCGGCGTCTCGACCGCGCAGGTCGACGCGCTCGAGCTGCTCGGCGACACCCCGCTGTACGACGCGCCCGACCTGGCCCGGGTGCGGGACGGCGCCGCTCCGCAGGACCCCGACGTCGCGCACGTCGTTCTGTTCCGCCAGGTCTTCGACGGGCTGCCCGCGGCGCAGGACGGCCTCGTCGTCGTCGGCGTGACCGCCGCGGGCGAGGTGACCTACCTGTCCAGCTCGCTGTCCCGCGCGGTAGGCCTGACCGGCGCGAAGACGCTGAACGCCGCGCAGGCCTACGTCGCCGCCGCGGCGGACGTGCAGCGCGACGTGGCCGTCGCAGACGTCGCCGTGGTCACCGAGAAGGACGCCAACGGCTTCACCACCTTCGAGGTCCCGGGCACCAGCGACCTGCAGTTCGCCCGGCTGCGCGCCCTGCCCACCCCGCAGGACGGCGTCCGGCCGGTGTGGGAGACCGTCGTGCTCGACAACGTCGGCGGCGAGGAGGGCGGGGACGACGAGCACCCGTCGGCGTTCATCTCCTTCGTCGACGCCGAGGCCGGCCGAGTGCTGTTCCGGACCAACCGGGTCGACCACCTCGCCGGCGGGTTCCGCGCGCAGACCGCGCTGCCCTCCGGGGGCGTGTTCGACGGCGAGACCAACACCGACGGCTCGGCTCAGCAGGACGCGCACCCCTACGCCGTCGGTGACGGAATCAGCTCGCTGACGGTCGCCGCGAACGGCCTGCCGAACACCGAGCTCAACAGCGGCGACGTCGTCCTGTCGATCGACCGGCTGAACGGCGACGGCACGCGCACCCGCGTCGCCTCGCAGGACCTCGTCACCGCCGAGGCGCTGAACTACGAGCCCGAGGGCGGCGTGCAGCCCGGCACCTACTACGCGGTGGTCGCGGCGTTCGAGACCGGCACCGGCGCCGTGACCTACAGCGGCGCGTTCTCCGCCAACACCGGGGCCCTGCCCTCGACCACCGCCTCGCCGCGCTGGGAGGTGTTCCCGGCCAACCCGCAGATCGCCGACCCAGCGAACGGCGACGCGCCCGCCACCAGCGCGACCCGCGAGACCTGGTGCTGGGAGGCCGGAGACGGCTGCGACCGCGTGGTCGGCAACACCGCCTCGCGGGCGCCCTGGGACGTCGACACCCGCACCGGCGCCTCCACGTTCACCACGACGGGCAACAACGCGCGCACCGCGCCGTCGTTCGTCAGCTTCGTCTCGCCGGACGCCGGCGCAGCTCTGCAGCCCTACTCGCTGTCGCGGTCGTACGCCTTCGACTTCACCAACCAGTGGTACCGCGAAGCCTGCGACCCGGCGGCGTTCGCCTCGACGCAGAAGAACGACCTCGACGCCGCCAGCACCAACCTGTTCGTCGGCCACAACCGCATCCACGACTGGGCGTACTTCCTCGGCTTCACCGAGGAGACGTGGAACCTGCAGACCAACAACTTCGGCAACAACTCCGAGGGCCAGGTCCCGGGCGGCGGCGGCAACGACCCAGAGCTCGGCCAGACGCAGGCCGGTGCGGTCGGCGGCGGCCCGGCCTTCACCGGCCGCGACAACGCCAACCAGATCACCCTGCAGGACGGCATCCCCGGCATCACCAACCAGTACCTGTGGCAGCCGCTGCAGGCCGGCTTCTACGCCCCGTGCGTCGACGGCGCCTACGACGCGTCCGTGATCGCGCACGAGTACGGCCACGCCGTCCAGAACCGCATGGTCGCCGGGCCGGACGCCGGCCTGTCGGGCCACCAGTCGCGCGCCATGGGCGAGAGCTGGTCCGACCTCACCGCGGTCGAGTACCTCAACTCCTACGGCCTGGCCGGCAAGACCGGCGAGGACCCCTTCGCGGTGGGTGCCTTCGTCACCGGCGACAAGGACACGGGTATCCGCAACTACAACATGTCGCGCAGCCCGCTCAACTTCAGCAACCTCGGCTACGACGGCAACGGGGCGACCTCGCCGCACGCCGACGGCGAGATCTGGAGCGCGACGAACTACACCGTCCGGCAGGCGCTGGCGAAGAAGTACGACGCCACGTTCCCGTCGACCGACGCGGCCCTGCAGGCCCGGTGCGCTGACGGCGTGCTGCCGGCGGACGCGTGCCCGGGCAACCGGCGGTGGGTGCAGATCATGCACGACGCGTTCCTGCTGCAGCTGGCCGCGACGGACATGACGACCGCGCGCGACGCCTACCTGGCCGCCGACCGGCTGCGCTTCGGCGGGGCGAACCAGGCGGAGCTGTGGACCGCCTTCGCGCAGCGCGGCCTCGGAGCGGCCGCGGCGTCACAGGGCCCGGCGGACCTCGAGGCCACGCCGAGCTTCGCCGTCCCGGCCGGGATCGCCGGCAACAGCACGGTGACGTTCACCCCGGCGGCCGCGGACGGCGGGGCCGCCCCCACCGGCGTGAAGGTCTACGTCGGGCAGCTCGAGGCGCGGTCCGTGCCGGCTGCCGTCGGCAGCATCCCGAGCGCGACGCTGGTCGCCGGGAGCTACGAGTTCGTCGCCACGGCGCCGGGCTTCGCCACGACCCGCTTCAGCGCGACGGTGGTCCCGGGCACGACCGCGGTGGCCGTGCCGATGCGACGCAACCTCGCTGCAGGCGGCACCGTCACGGGTGCCGGCGTCCAGCAGGACAAGCTGGTCGACGGCACCGAGGCGACCAACGCCGCCCTGCTGAACGGGACGGTCAAGGGCCACACGCTCGTCGTGAAGCTCGGCGACACGGCGCAGCCGGTGACCGAGGTCAACGTCAGCGCCGCCCTGCGCCCGGCCGACGGCGCCGCGACCGGCGACACCGGCGGCCAGAGCCGCTTCTCGGCGGTGCGCTCGTTCGAGGTGCTCACCTGCGCGACCGGCTGCACCGACCCGGCGGCCTTCACCAGCGCCGGCGTGTTCCGCGACGCCTTCCCGGCCGACCGGCCCCGGCCGACCGTGCCCGACCTGGCGCTGCGCAGCTTCGACATTCCCGACACGACCGCGACCCACGTGGCGATCCGGGTCGTGGACAACCAGTGCACCGGTGGTCAGCTCTACACCGGCGCGGCCAACCCCGACGCTGACCCGATCAACGACCCCGACTGCGTGAGCGGCCAGACGGCAGCCGGCGCGACGGCGGGCACGACATCGCTCTCGCAGGCGGCCAACGTCCGCATCGCCGAGCTGCAGGTGCTCGGTCCGGTGGCGCCGGTCGCCACCCTGCCGGGCAAGAAGCCGCGCAAGTAGCGGTCGCGCGGGCCTCCCGCACTGCCTACCGGGCCCGGTCCCTCTCCCGAGGGGCCGGGCCCGGTCTGTCCGGCGTGCGTGCCAGAGGGCGCAGGCCAGGTAGCAGACCACCAGGAGGTCGTCTTGATCTTCATCACCGCGAAGTTCCCGGCCAAGCCGGAGCACGCCGAGGACTGGCCGCAGATCTCGCGGTCGTTCGCCGAGGCCACCCGCTCCGAGCCGGGCTGCCTGTGGTTCGAGTGGTCGCGCAGCCTCGACGACCCCGACGAGTACGTCCTCGTCGAGGCGTTCCGCGACGGCGACGCCGGCGCGGCGCACGTGCAGACGGAGCACTTCCACACGGCGACGCGTGAGCTGCCGAAGTACCTCGTGCGGACGCCGAGGATCGTCAACTTCGACGTCCCGCAGGACGACCGGTCCCTGCTGGGCGAGCTCGAGGTCAACGAGGGCTGAGCCGCGGGCCGGCCGGGCGGTGCTCGTCCGGCCGGACCCACCCGCCCCGTGCGTGCGGGGCGGGCAGGCACGTGGTCCGGGCCCGTCGTGCGTCCTCGCCGCGTCGTCCCGCGCGGTCGGGTCCTGCCCGGAGCAGCGTGATGCGGAGCAGACAGCGCTGCTCGGCCTGCATGGCGCGCCGGTAGTCGTCCCAGTCCTCGTGCTCGCCGGCGACCGCGCGGTAGTAGTCCACCGCGGCTGCATGGCCTCCGGCAGCGACAGCACCTCGATGGTGCCCTCCAGCTGCACCCACGGGCCGTAGAACGCGTCGGGGGAACACGCAGACCCACGCCCGCGGGCCGCGCCGCAGGTTGCGAATCTTGTGCGCCGTCTCGCGGCTCGACACCACCGCACGCCCTTCGGCGTCGAGCGCGATGACGACGGGTGGCATCTGGGGGTGCCGTCCCGGCGGGCGGTCGCCAGCACCGGGTGCGAGTGGGTCCGGACGTGCAGGCGCGCCTCGTCGAGGTCCATGACCGGCAGTGTGACCGCGCACGGCTGCCGTCCCGGGACGGGGCGGCAGACTTCCGGCATGAGCGGACCCGTCAGCACCAGCGACACACCGCCGGTCCCGGAGCGTCCGCACGTCGAGCCGGCGTGCGTGGAGGTGAGTGAGAGCCACGACGCCCGGGTGGGGCGGTTCCGCGTCCGCCGGGCACTGCCGCTGCGGGCACGGCGCACCGTCGGCGCGTGGTGCTTCGGCGACCACATGGGCCGGCCGAGGTCACCGAGACCTCGGCCTGGACATCGGCCCGCACCCGCACATCGGCCTGCAGACGGTCACCTGGCTGCTCACCGGCGAGGTGCTGCACCGGGACAGCCTGGGCACCGAGCAGGTGGTCGCCCCGGGCCAGCTCAACCTCATGACCGCGGGCCGCGGGCTGTCGCACTCCGAGGAGGCGACCGGCGCCTATCGCGGTGAGGTCCACGGCATGCAGCTGTGGGTCGCCCAGCCCGAGCACACCCGCACGGGCGAGCCCGCCTTCGAGCAGCTCGCCGACCTCCCTGTGATCGAGCTGGACAGGACACCGCCACCGTGCTGGTCGGCGAGCTCGCCGGCGCCGTCAGCCCCCCGGCACGACAGCCCCCTGCTCGGGGCCGACCTCGCCCTGCGCCCGGGGACCACCGTCGTGCCGCTGTCGCCGGGCTTCGAGCACGCGCTGGTCGTGCTCGAGGGCGCGGTCACCGTCGACGACCGGCTGCTCGAGCCGGGCCGGCTCGGCTACCTCGGCCGGTCCCGCGACGAACTGGTCCTGTCGGTCGCGGAGCCGACCCGGGCTCTGCTGCTCGGCGGGGAGCCGCTCGACGAGCCCGTCGTCATGTGGTGGAACTTCGTCGCGCGCGGTCGCGAGGAGCTCGACCAGGCGTACGCCGACTGGGACGGCAGCTCCGAGCGGTTCGGCACGGTCGCTTCGGCGCTGCCGCGGGTCCCCGCACCCCGCCCCGTCTGGCGGCGACCGGGATAGCCCATGCGTGCGAGCGTGGGCTCCTCGATGTGGGGCAGGCCGTCGCGCCGGGGTGCCTCCTGGTCAGTCTCTCGGCGGTGGGTCGGGCTCGTCGGGGGTGAGCCAGGGCAGGTGCAGGTCGGCGAGGTTGATCTTTCCGAGGTGCCAGAGGACGTGGTCCCGGCGGCAGAGCAGGCACAGATTGTCCAGCTCGGTCGGGCCGCTGTCCTCCCTTGCGATGAGGTGGTGGCCGCCGCACATGGCGGGGGGGGTCGGGTGCAGCCGCGGGCGGCGCAGCCGAGGTCGCGGGCGGCCAGTGCTCGGCGTTGGGTGGGGATAATCTCGTCGCGGAGCGCTTCGAGGCCGCGGACTTGTCCGGTGGTGTCGAGCAGGGCGCGGGTGATCCGGGCGTCGCAGAGCACGGTCTCGATCCGGGCGCGGGTCTGCGGGCCGGTGCACGCGGCGACGGCGCAGGCATGCCCGGCCGGCGGCACGGCGCCTCGGCGTTCCGCCGCACTGCTCGTCCTGCTGCCGCCGCCGGCCCCGCTGCCGGTCGCGCCGCCGCTGTCGCCGCTGTCCGTGGGGCGGGTGGAGGGCAGGCCGGCCAGGACGGTGTCGAGGAAGGTGCCGGGCTGGTGGTCGGGGCAGCGGGAGCAGGTCGGGCAGTCGGCCTGTGCGGCTTGGCGGGCGGCCCAGTCGGCTGGCAGGACGTAGGACAGTTGGGGGCGGGCGCCGCCGGCGTCGGGCAGCTCGGCGTGCCGGGCAGCCTGGGCGAAGACCTCGACGAGCGCGTCGGCGCGGCGCTGCCCGGCCGACCGGTCGTCGGTGGTGCTCTGCCGGCGGGCGAGCGGTTCCAGGACGGTGAGCAGCGCGTCGGCGTCCTCAGCCGGGAGGACCAACCGGCCGCGGAGCATCCCGTCGGGGTCCAGCCGGGTCTGCCAGTACCGGCGGACCCGGGCCGCCTCCGCGTCGGCCTCCAGAGCCGGTTCGCAGTGGGTGGCGAGCAGATGCGCGACGTAGCGGGCGAGCGCGGCCGGGTCGAGCAGCCGGGCCGCGTCGATCAACGCGGGCTGCGCCTCGGCCAGGGCGTCCGGAGCGATCCGGCCGACCAGCCGGGCGAGCAGCTGCGCCTGCGCCAGGGTGAGCGTGCCGTCCAGCACCGCCTGGGTGACCCGCGGCAGACCCGGCAGCACCAGCGCGGTGCGCAGCTGTGCCT
>JALYMN010000392.1 GCA_030773675.1 Actinomycetota bacterium | reverse complement strand
ATCGCCTCGTGCTCGACCACGGTGTGCAGCCAGCGCGACGCGCGCTCGGGGTCCAGGCGCGCCGCGTGGCGCAGGAAGATCTCCAGGCCGCGCTGGTAGGCGTCCTGGGCGTCGTCGGCGCACAGGGAGTGCCGGCGAGCCGTGCGCAGCAGCGATTCCGCGTGCGCGGTGATCGTCGCCACCACCAGCCGCTCGGCCTCCTCGGCCGTGCCGCGTCTCGCCCGCTGCGGGGCGTCGTGCTGCGTGTCGTCCACGACCGTCCTCTCACCGTCCTCGGGGTGTCGCCCCTCCTAGCAGCGGAGGGTGCGCGATTCGCCCCCTCTTCTCAACGCAACACCCGTCCGGAGCGCACGACATCGCCGCGCCGCGGACGGGGGCGCCGGGGACAGGGGGCGCCGGGGACAGGGACGATCTGCTCGCACCGCGTCCCGCCACCACCATCGGCGACCCTCTCGTCCCCCCTCGCCGCGTCACCTAGCGCGGCACCCACCGGAAGAGGAATCCCGTGCGGACCATGGCCCAGAGGAGCGCGAGGCAGCCGAGCTGGACGATCGTGTTGCCGACCGGGTCCAGGCCGTCGCCGGCCAGCCGGGGGACGCTCGCCACCCCGAGGCAGACGAAGACGTGCATGATGAACACGTAGAACGAGTTGCGCCCGAAGGGCAGGAGCACGGGGCCGAGCGCGCGCTCCGCGAGGGGCCCGAGGCGCCGCAGGCCCAGGTACAGCGCCGCGGTCGCGGAGACCATCGCCGCGATCCGCGCGGGGTCGAGGAGCGTCTTGCTGAAGTGCTCTCGCTGCCAGCGGGCCCACTCCCGCCCGTCCAGGCCGAGGAGCGCGTCGAGGCCGAGCGGGTCGAGCCCGAGCTTGCGCAGGCGGACGGCCGTGCCGGCCAGGGCCACGGCGAGGAAGAGCACGCCCAGGGCGGCGACGGCGCCCGGGCGGGCGCGCAGCACGCGATCGATCCTCTCGCGGTACCAGCCGAGGACCATGCCGTGCACGAAGAGGACCTGCCAGACGAGCAGCGGGAACGGCCGCTCGGACTGCGACGGGAGCACGTCCGCCGTCCACGCGCGGCCCAGGAGGTAGAGCCCCCAGCTCGTGAGGAGCACGAGCGGCCAGCCTCGCCGGTCGAGGGCCCAGAGCACCACGGGCGCCGCGGCCAGCGCCGCCACGAAGAACCCGAGGATGTTGAACTGCCAGGGTCCCGCCTCGAGGGTCACGATCGCGACCAGCGTGGGCAGCGCCCCGTCGAAGGCGTAGAGGTCGCGGTCGGGCCGACGCGGGGAGACGGTGAGCACCTCCGTGGCGAGCCCGGGGACGACCGTGAGCACGCTGACGAGGGCGACGACCGCGAGCGCCGCGAGGTAGAGCTTGACCGAGCGGTGCAGGAGCAGACGGGCGGTCGCGCGCGCCCCGCACCCGAGCCAGCGCCGCCCGAAGACCATCCCGACGACCGCGCCGGAGACCAGGACGAGGACCTCGGCGGCCGAGATCGGCGCCCGGGTCCCCAGCTCGAGCGGGGACTCGAGGTGGATGTGGTTGATCACGAGGACGACGATGGCCAGCCCGCGCACGAGGTCGAGGGCCACGTCGCGCGGCGGGGCGGCAGGCGACGGTCGCCCCCGGGGCCGCGCGCGGGAGGTTGGTTCGGCGGGCGGCCGCACTCAGTTCAGCGCGGCCGAGAGGGCCACGAGCTGCACGTGGGCGCGGGCTCGGCAGCACGGAGCCGCGGGCAGGAGCGTCCGCAGCCTGGCCGCCCGGACGGCGTCGCCGAGCTGCAGGTGGCGCTGGAAGGCCTGGGTGAGCGCGTCGAGGACGACGAACGTCACGGCGTGCGGACTGAGGACCCGGAGCGCTTGGCTGGGTCCCACGATCACGGGTGGTTCGGCGACGTGGATGAGCAGGAGCTCGCCGGAGCGCGCGGCGACCTGCCAGGGCAAGCCCGCCCACTGGGCCACCTGGGCGTAGAGCGCGGCGAGGAGGTGAGGATGGGCCCGCCCGCGCACGAGCGCCCGCGTGAGCAGGAGGCCCTCGGGTCGCTCGTCGGAGCAGCCGCGCAGGCAGGCGCGCAGGGCGACGACCTCGGCGAGCGCGCGCGCCTGGGCCGTGGGCGGATCGCTCCTGCCCGTGCGCTGGGCGACCGCGCCGGCCAGGGCCTCGAGCCGCTCGAGCGTGACGGGGGACGAGGGGCCCGCCAGCTCGTCGTCGACCGCGTGCAGGAGCTCCGCCAGCTGGGCGCCGGGCTCCTCGGCGAGCTCGGCGAAGGTCAATCGCCGCGCCCGCCCGTCGGCGCAGGCCGAACGCCACGCCTCGCCCGCCGTACCCGCGCAGGACGAGACCGGCTCGCCTCCCGCTCGCCCCGCGTCGCGGTGCTGGGCGCCCACCGCCGCCGCCGTCATCACCGGGCAGCCGATGCCCCTCGCCCTGCCGACCATCGTCCGTCCTCCGTCTTAGGGTGTCCTAATTAGGGCGGCCTAAGTCTTACCGGACCGGGTGGGGAGAGACAAGCCTCGATCTCGACCGACGGGGCTAAGGCTGGAGCCCGATCTGGCCGAAAGGACGGGCACGGCCGCGCCATGGACCAAGCGGCCGTCGGGAGACCAGGAGGCGGAGTCTTGAGCGAGACAGCGAAGAGCAGCGGGACGAGGTCGCGCACGAAGGCCACGACGAAGCCGGCGGCGGCGAACAGCGCCGGGCCGGCCGACCGGCCGGCGAACGAGGGCCGGCGGCGACGAGGGCGCGCTCGAGGAGATCCTCGCGGCCCTCACCGCCGCCCGCGACGGCGACTTCAGCGTGCGGCTCAAGGCGCGGCGCGGCGACGTCATTGGCGACGTGCAGGCCCGCACGAACGAGCTGCTCGAGCTCAACGCGCGGATGGGCAAGGAGCTCGCCCGTGTCGCGCGGGTCATCGGGCGCGACGGCCGCATGACCGAGCGCGCGGCGCTGCCCGGCGTCTACGGCGGCTGGGGCGGGAGCATCGAGTCCATCAACGCGCTCATCGACGACCTCGTGCGCCCGACGACCGAGGTCGCCCGCGTCATCGAGGCCGTCGCCCACGGCGACCTCGACCAGAAGATGGCGCTGACCATCGAGGGCCAGCCGGTCAAGGGCGAGTTCGCCCGCATCGGGACGATCGTCAACGCGATGGTCGCCCAGCTCTCGTCGTTCGCCGACGAGGTCACCCGGGTCGCACGCGAGGTGGGCACGGAGGGCAAGCTCGGCGGCCAGGCGAGGTCAAGGGCGTGTCGGCACGTGGCGCGACCTCACCGACTCCGTGACCTCATGGCGTCGAACCTCACGGAGCAGGTGCGCCAGATCGCCGGCGTGACGACCGCAGTGGCCAACGGCGACCTGAGCCAGTCCATCACCGTGGAGGCTCGCGGCGAGATCCTCGAGCTCAAGCGGACGGTCAACGCCATGGTCGCCCAGCTCTCGTCGTTCGCCGACGAGGTCACCCGCGTCTCGCGCGAGGTGGGCACGCAGGGCGTGCTCGGCGGCCAGGCCGAGGTCAAGGGCGTCTCTGGCACCTGGCGCGACCTCACGGACTCCGTGAACGTCATGGCGTCGAACCTCACCGACCAGGTGCGCCAGATCGCGGCGGTGACCACCGCCGTCGCCGACGGCGACCTGGGCCAGAAGGTCACCGTGGAGGCCAAGGGCGAGGTGGCCGCCCTGGCCGAGACGATCAACGCCATGACCGACACCCTGCGCCTCTTCGCCGAGCAGGTCACCGGCGTGGCACGCGAGGTGGGCACCGAGGGCGTGCTCGGCGGCCAGGCCGAGGTGCCCGGCGTCGCCGGCACCTGGAAGGACCTCACCGACTCGGTGAACTTCATGGCCGGCAACCTCACGAGCCAGGTGCGCAACATCGCCCAGGTCACCACGGCGGTGGCCAACGGCGACCTGACCCAGAAGATCACCGTGGACGCCCAGGGCGAGATCCTCGAGCTCAAGCGGACGGTCAACACGATGGTCGACCAGCTCTCCTCCTTCGCCGACGAGGTCACCCGGGTCGCCCGCGAGGTCGGCACCCAGGGCGAGCTTGGCGGCCAGGCCAAGGTCGAGGGCGTGTCGGGGACCTGGCGCGACCTCACCGAGAACGTGAACCTCATGGCCGCGAACCTGACGAGCCAGGTGCGCAACATCGCCCAGGTGGCCACCGCCGTGGCGCAGGGCGACCTCTCGCAGAAGATCACCGTCGACGCCCAGGGGGAGATCCTCGAGCTCAAGGACACCATCAACACGATGGTCGACCAGCTCTCCTCCTTCGCGGCCGAGGTCACCCGCGTCGCGCGCGAGGTGGGCACGGAGGGCAAGCTCGGCGGCCAGGCCGAGGTCGAGGACGTCTCGGGCACCTGGCGGGGGCTGACCGAGAACGTGAACCTCATGGCCGCGAACCTCACGGGCCAGGTGCGCAACATCGCCCAGGTCACCACCGCCGTCGCCCAGGGTGACCTCTCTCAGAAGATCAGCGTCGACGCCCGGGGCGAGATCGCGGAGCTCAAGGACACCGTGAACACGATGGTCGACCAGCTGCGGTCGTTCGCGGCGGAGGTCACCCGCGTGGCCAGGGAGGTGGGCACGGAGGGCAAGCTCGGCGGCCAGGCCCAGGTCGAGGGCGTGTCGGGCACCTGGCGCGGGCTGACCGAGAACGTCAACTCCATGGCCGCGAACCTCACGACGCAGGTGCGCAACATCGCCCAGGTCACGACCGCGGTGGCCAACGGCGACCTCACCCGCAAGATCACCGTCGACGCCCAGGGCGAGATCCTCGAGCTCAAGGACACCATCAACACGATGGTCGACCAGCTCTCCTCCTTCGCCGACGAGGTCACCCGGGTCGCCCGCGAGGTGGGCACCCAGGGCGAGCTCGGCGGCCAGGCCGAGGTCAAGGGCGTGTTGGGGACCTGGCGCGACCTGACCGAGAACGTGAACTTCATGGCCGCGAACCTCACGAGCCAGGTGCGCAACATCGCCCAGGTCGCCACCGCGGTGGCCGGCGGACCTCACCCAGCAGATCACCGTCGACGCCCGGGGAGAGATCCTCGAGCTCAAGGACACCATCAACACGATGGTCGACCAGCTCTCCTCCTTCGCGGCGGAGGTGACTCGCGTGGCCAAGGAGGTGGGCACGGAGGGCAAGCTCGGCGGCCAGGCCGAGGTCGAGGACGTCTCGGGGACCTGGCGGGGGCTGACCGAGAACGTCAACCAGCTCGCCTCGAACCTCACGACGCAGGTGCGCGCCATCGGCGAGGTTTCCACCGCCGTGACCCAGGGCGACCTGACCCGCCAGATCACCGTCGAGGCCAACGGCGAGGTGGCCGAGCTCAAGGACAACGTCAACCAGATGATCGACAACCTGCGCGAGACGACGCGCAGGAACGCCGAGCAGGACTGGCTGAACACGAACCTGGCCCGGATCTCGAACACGCTGCAGGGCGAGCGCGACCTCCAGACCGTCTCCCGGCTGCTCATGTCGGAGATCTCGCCGCTCGTCGGCGCGCAGCACGGAGCGTTCTTCCTCGTGCACGAGCAGGACGAGGGCGGGCCGCGCGAGCTGCGCCTCGTCGCGAGCTACGGCTACCAGCGCCGCAAGACGCTCTCGAACCGCTTCGCCTTCGGCGAGGGCCTGCCCGGCCAGGCGGCCGTCGAGGGCAAGAGCATCCTCGTCACCGGCGCACCCGGCGACTACGTCAAGGTTGTCTCCGGCCTCGGCGAGTCAGCCCCGGTCAACCTCATCGTGCTGCCGATCCTCTTCGAGGACCAGAGCCTCGCGGTCATGGAGCTCGCCTCGCTGCAGGACTACTCGGAGGTCAACCTCTCGTTCCTCGAGCAGCTCTCGGAGACGATCGGCGTCGTCCTGTCGACGATCATCGCGAACCGCCGCACGGAGGAGCTGCTCGAGGAGTCCCAGCGCCTCACGGAGGAGCTCCAGAGCCGCTCGGAGGAGCTCCAGTCCCAGCAGGAGGAGCTGCGGCGCTCGAACTCGGAGCTCGAGGACCAGGCCCAGTCGCTCAAGGCGTCCGAGGAGCTGCTCCAGACCCAGCAGGAGGAGCTGCGCCAGACGAACGACGAGCTCCAGGAGAAGGCGGCTCAGCTCTCCCAGCAGAACCCGGGACATCGAGCAGAAGAACACGGAGATCGAGCTCGCCCGGGAGACGCTCGAGGAGCGCGCGGCCCAGCTCTCGCTCTCGTCGAAGTACAAGTCGGAGTTCCTGGCCAACATGAGCCACGAGCTGCGCACGCCCCTGAACTCGCTGCTCATCCTGTCGAAGCTCCTGGCCGACAACCCCGAGGCCAACCTCACGGACAAGCAGGTCGAGTTCGCCCGGACGATCACCTCGGCCGGGTCGGACCTCCTCGCGCTCATCTCCGACATCCTCGACCTCTCGAAGGTCGAGGCGGGCAAGATGGAGGTCAACCCCGTCCGCGTCGCCCTGGCCGACGTGCTCGCCGGTCTGGAGCGGACCTTCCGCGCGACCGCCGAGCAGCAGGGGCTCGCCTTCCGGCTCGAGCTCGCGGAGGCCGCCCCCGAGGCGGTCGTCACCGACGACCAGCGCCTGCACCAGGTTCTGCGCAACCTCGTCTCGAACGCGATCAAGTTCACCGAGGCCGGCGAGGTGCGGGTCCGGGTGGACGCCCTCGCCGACGGCGGTCCCCACGCCGTGGCCATCGCAGTGAAGGACACGGGGATCGGCATCCCCCCCGACAAGCTCCAGCTCGTCTTCGAGGCCTTCCAGCAGGCCGACGGCACGACGAGCAGGCGCTACGGCGGCACGGGCCTCGGCCTGTCGATCAGCCGGGAGATCGCCCGGCTCCTCGGCGCGGAGGTCGTGGCCCGCGCGCCGCGGGGCCGCCTTCCCGCTCGAGCGGATGGCCTCCTACGGGCGGAACTACCTCGAGGCGGGGAGGCGCGACGACCTGCGCGCCCACTAGCGAGGTGGAACTCGTTGAACGGCCCGTCGGTGGCCAGGTTGTGCTGGGCGAGCACCGCTCCCTCGAGCAGCGTGGGGTCGAACCGGGCCCGGTCGCCGTCCATGACGTCGTGGTGTGCCGCAACGTGATGATCTACTTCGGGCGGCCCCTGCAGGATCGCGTCCTGCGCCTGTTCGACGACAGCCTGGCGCCGCTCGGGCTGCTGGGCCTCGGGCGCAAGGAGACGCTGGCCGG
>JALYMN010000391.1 GCA_030773675.1 Actinomycetota bacterium | reverse complement strand
TGCGCCCGCTGGCACCGGTGCGCCCGCGGACGTTGGTCCGCCCGCGCGCTGCTCAGCCTGCCGCCGACGGCCCGCCCGTAGTTGGCCGAGCGCGCCGATCGGCCCGTCGCCGTCGCCGTCGGCCAGGCCGCGGACGCCCCTGTCCGCTAATCCCTCTATGAGGCGTCGTCCGCGACGTACCTGCCCCCGGGCCGGCCCGTGCCACCGCCGACCCGCTCGGCCACCGCAGCCGACCTGCTTGCCAGCTCCCCGCCGTCGAGCCCGCTCGCGAGCACGGCGTCGAGCAGGCGGACGGCTCCGGCCTTGTCCAACGGCTCGTTGCCGTTGCCGCACTTCGGCGACTGCACGCAGGAGGGGCAGCCCGACGCGCACTCGCACGCCGCCACGGCGTCCCGGGTGGACCGCAGCCAGGCGGCACCGCGCTCGAAGCCGCGCTCAGCGAAGCCGGCCCCGCCGGGATGGCCGTCGTACACGAACACGCTCGCCTCGCCCGTGTCCGCGTGAAGCGCGGTGGAGACGCCGCCGATGTCCCAGCGGTCGCAGGTGGCGAACAGCGGCAGCAGGCCGATGGCGGCGTGCTCGGCCGCGTGCAGGGCGCCCGGCACCTGGTCGGAGGTCAGCCCGGCGGCGTCGAGCACGGCCGGCGAGACCGTGTACCAGACCGAGCGCGTGCGCAGCTCCCGCGGCGGGAGGTCGAGCGGCTCCTCGCCGACCACCTCGCCGGAGCCCAGCCGCTTGCGCAGGAACGACACGACCTGGTTGGTGACGTCGACGGTGCCGAACGACAGGCGCACTCCACGGGATGAACGGCCGCGCAGCTCCTCCACCACCCGCAGGTCGGCGACGTCGCGGGCCGAGGTGGAGTAGTCCGGGTCGTCGCGGTGCACGAGCGCGACCGACTCGGCCAGGTCGAGCGCGTCGACCAGCCACGTCTCGCCCTGGTGCAGGTAGACGGCGCCGGTGTGCGCCTGGCTGTGCGCGGACGCCGGGTTGACGGTGCCGAGCAGCCGCCCGGTGCCCACCTCGACGAGGCGCACCGGCGGCCCGCCGGCGCCGCGCAGATCCACGGAGGGGCGGTCCCGCGACGTCCAGAACCAGCCCGCCGGCCGCGAGCGCAGCAGGCCCCGGCGCACCAGGTCCCCGAGCAGGAGGCGCACCTGCTCCGGCTCGCCGAACAGCGGCAGGTCGGCCTCGGTCAGCGGCAGCTCGGCGGCGGCGCAGCACAGGTGCGGGCCGAGCACGTAGGGGTTCGCCGGGTCGAGCACCGTCGTCTCCACCGGGCGTCCGAACAGCGCCCGGGGGTGGTGCACGAGGTAGGTGTCGAGCGGGTCGTCGCGCGCGACGAACACGGCCAGGGCCGCCTGCCCCGCACGTCCGGCCCGGCCCGCCTGCTGCCAGACCGACGCGACCGTGCCGGGCCAGCCGGTGAGCACCACGGCGTCCAGGCCGGCGACGTCCACTCCGAGCTCGAGCGCGTTGGTGGCGGCCACGCCGAGCAGCTCGCCGGACTGCAGCCGGCGCTCGAGCTCGCGGCGCTCCTCGGGCAGGTAGCCCGCCCGGTACGCCGCCACGCGCCCCTCGAGCTCGGGCTCCACCTCGGCCAGCGCCCGCCGGGCCGTCAGGGCCACCGACTCGGCCCCGCGCCGGGAGCGGACGAAGGCGAGGGTCCGCGCCCCCTCGACGGCCAGGTCGGCGAGCAGGTCGGCGGCCTCGGCCGTGGCCGAGCGGCGCACGGGAGCGCCGTTCTCCCCGCCGTGCCCGGGCAGCAGCGGCGGCTCCCACAGGGCGAACTCGGTGGGCCCGTGCGGTGAGGCGTCCACCGCCACGGGGACGACGTCCAGCCCGGTGAGCCGTCCCGCGGACTGCTCCGGCGAGGAGACGGTGGCCGAGGCCAGCAGGAACACCGGCGAGGCGCCGTACCGGGCGCAGACCCGGCGCAGCCGGCGCAGCACCTGGGCGACGTGCGAGCCGAACACGCCGCGGTAGCTGTGGCACTCGTCGACGACGACGTAGCGCAGCCCGCGCAGGTACGACGCGAAGTCGGCGTGCCGGGGGAGCACCCCGCGGCTGAGCATGTCCGGGTTGGTGAGCAGGTAGCGGCCGTGCCGGCGCACCCAGTCGCGCTCCTCGCGCGGGGTGTCGCCGTCGTACGCCGCCGCGCGCACCGCCACGAGGTCCAGCGCGCGCACGGCCCGCAGCTGGTCGGTGGCCAGGGCCTTCGTGGGCGCGAGGTAGAGCGCGGTCGCCCGGTCGTCGAGCAGCAGCGTCGACAGTACGGGCAGCAGGTAGGCGAGCGACTTGCCGCTCGCCGTCCCGGTCGCGACGACCACGGACGAGCCGCCCCAGGCCAGCTGGGCGACTCTCGCCTGGTGCTCCCAGGGAGCCTCCACCCCGTGCAGCCCGAGCCGTGCGACGAGCAGCGGCGGCACCCACTCGGGCCAGTCCGCCCGGCTGCCCGCGCGAGCGGGTACGTGCTCGACGTGCGTCACCCGCTCGGCCCGCGCCGGGTCCAGGACCAGCCGCGCCAGCAGCGAGCGGGGATCGGCGGTCACGAGGACCCAGTCTCCTACGCCTGCGCTGCACGCGGCGGTGCGTCGGGGGCCACACCGGCGCGGGGTTGCGGCTCGGGGACCTCGGGTACGCGGGGCGCGACGCCCTGAAGGGGGTCTGCCGTCGCCCGTCCCGGCTCGTCCAGGGGTGATGCGCAGTCCGAGCTGTACTGGAGGAGATCTCGTGGACCTGTCCCTGTCGACCCGCACCGAGGGCGATCGCACCGTGGTCGTGGTGGGGGGAGAGATCGACGTCTACACGGCCCCCAAGCTCCGCGAGCAGCTCATCGACCTCGTCAGCAGCGGCCAGTACCACCTCGTGGTCGACATGGAGGGCGTGGAGTTCCTCGACTCCACCGGCCTGGGCGTGCTCGTCGGCGGTCTCAAGCGGGTCCGCGCGCACGAGGGGTCGCTGCGCCTGGTCTGCACCCAGGAGCGCATCCTCAAGATCTTCCGCATCACGGGGCTCACCAAGGTCTTCCCGATCCACTCCTCCGTGGAGGAGGCCGTGGCCGCGACCGACTAGCGGACGCGGACCCCGCTGACGTGGCCGTCGTCGAGCTGCTGCTGTCGCCGCTGCCCTCGCACGTGCGCACCGCCCGTCTCGTGGCGGTCGCGGCCGCACGCCGGGCCGGCCTGGACGACGAGCGGGTGGACGAATTGCGCCTGGCCCTCGGCGAGGCCTGCTCCCGCGCCGTCGGCCTCCACGCCCGTCACCTGCCCGGGACGCCGGTGCAGGTGACCGTGCAGGACGACCCGGGGCGGCTGACGGTGACCGTCACCGATCGAGGACCGGCCAGCGGCCCGATGCCCCGCGACGTCGCCGAGGACATGCTCGGCGGTCCGGGGGACGACGACCCCGAGGCCGTCGACCCCGCCGTCGCCCTCGCCGTCGTCACCACCCTCGTCGACGACGTGCGCGTCGTGCCGAGCGCCGACGGCACCGAGGTCACGATGCGGTGGCCGCTCGCCGCCCGGATGCCGCCGGGCGTGCCGTAGCACTGCAGGGGGTGTGTTCCAGGACCCGCTCCGGCCCGTGCTGGGCCTAGACTCCCGCCACGGTCCGTCGCGCTCCGACCTGGAGGCCGACGGCGGCCGCCCTGATCCGGGCCCGCGCGGCCGGTCAGGGGCCGGCGTGCAGAGCGCGCGCCGGCTCGCGGCGGGCTCAGGCCCGTCCAGGACCAGGAGGACGCGTGCTCCAGCTCGCTCAGGAGGGCGAGGGCCTCGCCGGCGTGATCGACAGCCAGCAACCGCTCCTCTACCTCATCCTGCTGACCTCGTTCGTCGCGCTGGGCTTCGCGGCTCTGTTCGCGCGCGAGGTCCTGGCCGCCGACCAGGGCACGCCGAGGATGATCGAGATCGCCAAGGCGGTCCAGGAGGGCGCCGCCGCCTACCTCGCACGGCAGTTCAAGACGCTCGCGGTGTTCGCCGTCCTGGTCTTCCTGCTGCTGTTCCTGCTCCCGGCTCCCAGCACGGACGTGCGGATCGGCCGGTCGGTGTTCTTCCTCGTCGGCGCGGGCTTCTCCGCGCTCGTCGGGTTCATCGGGATGACGCTCGCGACCCGCACCAACCTGCGCGTCGCGAACGCCGCCAACACCTCCGGCACGGCGCGCGCCATGCGCGTGGCCTTCCGCGCCGGCGGCGTGGTCGGCATGTTCACCGTCGGTCTCGGCCTGCTGGGCGCCTCGATCGTGCTGATCATGTTCGACGACCAGGCGCCGCGCGTGCTCGAGGGCTTCGCCTTCGGCGGCGCGCTGCTGGCGATGTTCATGCGCGTCGGCGGTGGCATCTTCACCAAGGCGGCGGACGTCGGCGCGGACCTCGTCGGCAAGGTCGAGCAGGGCATCCCCGAGGACGATCCGCGCAACGCCGCCACCATCGCCGACAACGTCGGCGACAACGTGGGCGACTGCGCCGGCATGGCCGCCGACCTGTTCGAGTCCTACGCGGTCACGCTCGTGGCCGCGCTGATCCTCGGGCAGGTGGCGTTCGGCAGCCAGGGCCTGGTGTTCCCGCTGATCGTCCCGGCGATTGGCGTGGTCACCGCGCTCGTCGGCATCTACGGCACGAGCCCGCGCAGCACCGACCGCACCGGCATGAGCGCCATCAACCGCGGGTTCTTCCTGTCCGCCCTGGTGTCGGCGGTGCTCGTCGCGATCGCCGCCTTCCTCTACCTGCCGGGCAGCTTCGCCGAGCTGGACGGCGGCGCCGAGTCGGGGTCCGACCCCCGCCTGCTGGCCATCGGCGCGGTGCTCATCGGCATCGTGCTCGCCGCGGCGATCCAGGTGCTCACCGGCTACTTCACCGAGACCGATCGCAAGCCGGTGCGCGAGATCGGCAAGAGCGCGCTGACCGGTCCGGCCACCGTCGTCCTCGCCGGCATTTCCGTCGGGCTCGAGTCGGCGGTCTACTCAGCGCTGCTCATCGGCGGCGCCGTGTACGCCGCGTTCCTGCTCGGCGGCGGCTCGACCGTCGTGGCGCTGTTCGCCGTGGCCCTGGCCGGCACCGGACTGCTCACCACCGTCGGCGTGATCGTCGCGATGGACACCTTCGGCCCGATCAGCGACAACGCGCAGGGGATCGCGGAGATGTCCGGCGAGGTGTCGGAGGAGGGCGCCGCCGTCCTCACCAGCCTGGATGCCGTCGGCAACACCACCAAGGCGATCACGAAGGGCATCGCGATCGCCACCGCGGTGCTGGCGGCCACCGCGCTGTTCGGCTCGTTCCGCACCGAGGTCGAGCGGTCGCTGGTCGAGGCCGGGCGGCAGGCGGGTGACTTCTCGCTGTCCATCGAGCAGCCGAACCTGCTCTTCGGGCTGATCATCGGCGCCGCCGTGGTGTTCTTGTTCAGCGGTCTGGCGATCAACGCGGTCTCGCGGGCGGCCGGCCGGGTGGTGTTCGAGGTGCGCGAGCAGTTCCGCACCAAGCCCGGGATCATGGACTACACCGAGAAGCCGGACTACGGCCGGGTCGTCGACATCTGCACCAAGGACTCGCTGCGCGAGCTCGCCACGCCCGGCCTGCTCGCGGTCCTGTCGCCGATCGCCGTCGGGTTCGCGTTGGGCTACCAGCCGCTCGGGGCGTTCCTCGCCGGCTCCATCGCCGCGGGCGTGCTGATGGCGGTGTTCCTCGCCAACTCCGGCGGCGCCTGGGACAACGCGAAGAAGCTGGTCGAGGACGGCCACCACGGCGGCAAGGGTTCCGATGCGCACGCCGCGACGGTCATCGGCGACACCGTCGGCGACCCGTTCAAGGACACCGCCGGGCCGGCGCTCAACCCGCTCCTGAAGGTGATGAACCTCGTGGCGCTGCTCATCGCGCCGAGCGTGGTGGCGTACGGCACGAACGGCCCGCAGGAGAACCTCGGCCTGCGCCTGGTGGTCGGCCTGCTGGCGGTCGCCGGCATCGTCGCCGCGGTCGTCATGAGCAACCGGCGCAGTCTGGTCGGCACCGTTGACATCGTGAAGGGCTCGGAGCAGGAGGGCGCCCCGCTGCGCGGCTGAGTCCGGCTCGGGAGCTCGGGCGGCGGCGCGGCGGGCTCCGGCGGGCCGCCGGGCGCGTCCCCGGCGGCGAGCCAGACGGGGTTGGTTAGGCACTCCAGGTCGCGCTCGAAGGCGAGCGGCCGGGCGGGGTCGCGCCGCTCGCGCCCGCGCACCTCCGCGCGCACGTACGTGCCCTGCTGGGGCAGGCGCGCCGGCACCGTCACGGTCTGGTCGTCGTCGTCGAGCGGCACGGTCGCCAGCGCTCGCCCGGCGGACCACACCAGCAGCCGCATGCCCCGCCCGCCGCGCACCCGCGCCGACACCTCGACCTCGTCACCCGGACCGCCCCACACGGTGCCGCCGACGGCGGCGGAGCGCCCCGCCCGCGACGCGGTCAGGTAGCACTCCACGCCGTCGGGCCGGCGGGTGACGAAGCAGCGGCCCGCGCGCAGCGCCGCGACCACTGCGTCCTTCGACAGCGCCGCGGCGTGCACGACGGTGGTGGGCGTCCCCACCCGGTAGCCGTGCTCGTTGCGCCGCCCGTGCAGGTCGCTGCCGCCGTTCGCGACGACCCGCTGCCCGCGCTGCAGCATCGCGTCCCAGGTGCGCAGCGACTGCTCGTCGTCGTCCTGGAACGGCCCGGTCCACACCTCGTAGCCGTCGGGACGGTCCCCCTCGGCGTCCGCGTCGAACTGCCAGCGAGTGGAGCCGGAGGAGGGGTGCGCGGCGCTGACGTAGGCGCCCATCTCGCGCGCGACCCGCAGGAACTCCGACAGCCGGGCCCCGTGCTCGGGCAGCGGCTGCCCGACCGGCGCCTGCCGCCAGTCGAGCCAGTCGCCGACCTGCAGGCCGGAGACCGTCGCGTGGCCGTACGCCCAGTTCGTCATCTCCTCGCCGGCCAGCAGCAGCACGTCGTCGCCGGCGTCGCGGGCGAGCCGCAGGTTCTGGCTGA
>JALYMN010000390.1 GCA_030773675.1 Actinomycetota bacterium | reverse complement strand
GACGAGCAGCGCGACGCGCCACGAGACCGCCGCGGCGAGCACTCCGCCGAGCGCGGTGGCGGCGGTGAGCCCGAGGGCGGTCGCCGCGTTGAGGTCGGTGAGCGTGCGCTGCCGGACGGCGAACGGCACGGCATCGCCGACGTACACGAGCCCGGCGGGGACGACTGCGGCGATGCAGGCCCCGGTCAGCGCCCGCGCGACGGTGAGCAGCAGGAGGTCGTCGACGAGCGCGCTCGCCGTGGCGAAGACGGCCGCGGCGGCGAGCGTCAGCCGCATCGTCCGCACCCGCCCGAGCCGGTCGCTGCAGCGGCCCCAGAACGGCTGGCTCAGGCCGTAGCAGAGGAAGTACCAGCTTGCGACGCCGGCGGCGACGTCCAGGGTGACGCCGAGGTCGGCGGCGATGGACAGCAGCAGCGGCCCGATGACGAAGCGGTCGAAAGCGCTGGTCGCCGACGCGGCCTGCAGCAGGCGGACGTGCGGGCGGACGACGTGCTCCTCGGCGGGGGCAGCCGCGGGGACAGGGGAGGCCGGCACGGTCCCAGGCTGCCCGACGGTCTCAGCGGCCCGGCGGCGGGAGGCGTGGGCCCTGCCCCACCCGGCGGATGCGGACCGGTCCCCGGGCGGTTGCGGGGTCGACCACCACGCCCCGCTGGGTGACCTCGACCTCGCCCGCGGCGACGAGGCGCCGGGCGGCCTCGCGGGTCGGCTCCACAGTCACCTCCGCCGGACCCTCGGCGCAGCAGCGAGCCCGGCTGCAGCAGGGCAGCGGCGACGAGCGGATGGACGTGGACCTGTTCGTCCGGAGGTCCTCCTGCCCGATCGGGGGCACAGGACGAGCATGTCTCTGCACGTCCTGAGCCCACGCGGCCGTGTCCCGCGCGACCGCTGCGAGCACTGCGACGTCCTCGTGCACAGGGTGTGGCTCGTCCCGGGCGACGTCCTCAACAGCTGCGCCGCCTGCTACCGGAGCATGACCGGCAGCGCGCCGGTGCACGACCTCGGCCACAGCACCGAGGTGCCCAGGGCGCGGCACGACGGTGCGCCGGGCACGGCCGCCGCGTTCTACCTGCGCGTGGACGGCCGCCGCCCGGCCTGACCCTGGCCGTCCGGGCGCACTCGTCCCGGTCGGTCCCGGCGAGTTCCGCGACCGGGTGGTCAGGGACAGTCGCCGTCCGTACCCTCCACGACGTGGCGCCGCCACACTGTGGAGGTCTCAGTTGCTGACCCTGACGACGACCCCGGTCGAGCCCCCCTTCCCGCTCGGGCGCGTGCTGCCGCTCGAGCCGGGGCAGGGCGAGGTGCCGGCCCCCGTTCCCGCCCCCGAGACGGCGCGCCCGTCCGCTCCCGGCCCGGCCTGGCCGGCGGGGGTGGCGAAGTACGTCGTCCCCGAGGTCGTGTTCGGCCCGGGGGTGCTCGACGAGATCGGGTTCGCGGCACGTCGGCTCGGCGCCGTCCGGCCGCTGCTCGTCACGGACGGCGGCGTCCTCGAGGCCGGCTGGGGCGTGCAGGCGCTGCAGCACCTCAGCGACGTGGGCCTGACGCCGACGGTGTGGAGCGACGTCACGCCGAACCCCAAGGACACCGAGGTGACCGCCGGCGCCGACGCCTACCGGGCGGCGGGCTGCGACGTCGTCGTCGCGGTGGGAGGCGGCAGCGCGATCGACGCGGCCAAGGCCATCGCCGTGCTCGTCAGCAACGGCGGGAACATCTTCGACTACGAGGGCATCGACCGGATCAGGCGGCCGATCCCCCCGCTGGTCGCGGCACCCACCACGGGCGGCACCGGCGCGGACGTCTCGCAGTTCGCCGTCATCACCGACACCAGCCGCCACCTCAAGGCGACGTTGATCGGCAAGACGCTGGTCCCGGACATCTCGCTCACCGATCCCCGCGTGCTCGTCACCATGCCCGGCTGGCTGAGCTCCACGACCGGGCTCGACGCGCTGACGCACGGTATCGAGGCCTACGTCAGCCGGGCTGCGAGCTTCCTCACCGACGAGCACGCGCTGTCGGCGGTCGCGCTGGTCGGGCGGCACCTGGCCCGCAGCGTCGCCGACCCGCTGGACGGCGAGGCGCGCACCGGCATGGCCCGGGCCAGCCTGTCGGCGGGCCTCGCCTTCACCAACGCCATTCTCGGCGCGGCGCACGCGATCAGCCACCAGCTGGGCGGCGCGCTGGACCTGCCGCACGGGATGCTCAACGGCATCCTGCTGCCGCACGTCGTGCGCTTCAACGCCGCCGCCGACCCCCGGCGGTTCCGCCCGCTGGCGCGGGCGCTGCGCGTGCCGGACGCCGTCCGCCTGCCCGACGACGAGGTCGGCCCCGCGCTCGCCGACGCCGTCTCGCGGCTCGCCACGAGCATCGGCACGCCGTGCACGCTGCGAGAGATCGGCGTGCGCGAGGCGTCGCTGCCCGCATTCGCGCAGCAGGCGCTGTGCGACGCGTGCCTCACCACCAACCCGCGCGACGTCAGTGCGGAGGACGTGCTGGCGATCCTGCGGGCAGCCCTCTGACCGCCGTGGGCGCCAACGC
>JALYMN010000389.1 GCA_030773675.1 Actinomycetota bacterium | reverse complement strand
CGGCCGGTGCCCTTGTGCGCCAGCGCGACGCCGAGCGAGATGCCGATCTGCGTGGCCGTGCCGAGCTGCTTGCCCGGGTGGCGGTGCGGGCGGTCGAAGTCCCAGCTGCGCAGCGCCCAGTCGGCCGCGGTGCCGGCGGTGAGCACCCAATCGTGCTCCTTCACCACCTCCCACACCTCCGCCGCGAGCCGGGCGGTCGACACCGGCGACTGCCCGGCGACCTCCTCCGCCTTCGCGGCCCAGCCCGACCAGACCCGGTCGTGCCGCGCCCGCAGGTCGGCCCGCCGCCCCTCCCGCTCTTCGGCGCGCTCGGCGGAGTCGCCGGCCACGACCGCGCGGCAGGCCTCGAGCAGCAGCGGCAGCGCGACGGCGGTGTCGGCCGTGACCCGCAGGTCCGCGGGCAGCGCCTCGGCGTAGTCCTCGCTCCAGGAGGAGATGCCGACGTCGCCGAAGCCGAGGTCGAGCACCCGGCAGTCGTCCGCGATGCGGTTGGTGATCGTGCGGGTGGTCGACTCGAGCTTCTGGGTCGGCTTGCCCATGTCCTTGGTGTCGACGAACAGGACGCAGTCGGCGTCCTCGAGGGCGTCGGAGCCGGTGACGTTGAGCGGGTGCCGGTTCGGGAAGTTCAGCCGCCAGTGCGTCTCGACGGCGCCGACCCCGACGAGCTCGGCCAGCTGCACGAGCACGTCGAAGGACTCCGGGTCGCGGCCCGGGTAGCCGAGCACCATCACCGGGCGCTGCGCGCTGCACAGCTCGCGGGCCAGCTGCTGCAGCGCGCTCGGCTCGGGCGCCAGCCGGGAGGGCGGCGCGGCGATGCGCGGCAGGTCGTCGAGCGGCACCGGCGCCTCGAGCCGGTCCTCCTGCAGCGCGGCGTCGAGCGCGACGTACACCGGGCCGCGCGGCTCCTCGACGGCGATGCGGTACGCCCGGCCGAGCACGGTGGGCACGGACGCCGGGGAGCGCGGCTCGTGGTCCCACTTCGTGTAGGGGCGGACGGCCTGGCCCTGCACGTTCGCCGAGTGGATCCAGTCGATGTTCGGACGGCGGCGCTCGTGCGCGGCTGGCCCGGACCCGCCGAGCACGATCACCGGCACCCGGTCGATGTAGGCGTAGTAGACCCCCATCGTGCCGTGCAGCAGCCCGACCAGGTCGTGCAGCACGACGGCCATCGGCTCGCCGGTGGCCTTGGCGTAGCCGTGCGCGACGCCGAGGGCGAGCTTCTCGTGCGGGCACTCGATCATCCTGATCTGGTCGCCGCCGTAGTTGACGAGCGAGTCGTGCAGCCCGCGGAACGACGAGCCGGGGTTGAGGCTGACGTACTTCAGCCCCAGGCTGCGCAGGACGTCGACCATCACGTCGGAGCCCCACTCGGGCTTGTCGTACGGGGCGTAGTTCCCGGGATCAGCCACTGCGTGTGCCTCCGTCGAGCGCCGCGAGGACCTCGTCCACCGTGCGGACGCAGCACATCCGCGGGAAGACCTTGTCGAGGAAGAACTCCCGCTGCTCGGCGAAGCCGTGGCAGCCGTCGCGGACGACGACGACCTGGAGGTCGAGGTCGCGGGCGGCGTACGCGGTCGAGGCGATGCCGACGTGCGTGGAGCCGCCGACCAGCAGGACCGTGTCGGCGTCACGGGCGCGCAGCGACAGCTCGAGGTGCGTGGCGCAGAAGGCCGACCAGCGGTGCTTGGGGACGTCGTAGTCCTCGTCGCGGCGGTCCAGCTCGCGCAGCACGCGAAGCCCCGGCGAGCCGGAGCCGTGCGGCGGTCGGACCGGCGGGCGGTGCTCGGCCGTCCAGGGGCGCAGCTGCTGGTCGGTGTCGGTCGAGGTGCGGGCGAGGTCGGCGCCGTCGGCGCGGTGGTCGGCGCGCGCCCAGAACACCGGGACGCCGGCCGTGCGGGCCCCGGCGAGCAGCCGCTGCACCGGCGGGACCGTGCCGGCCTCCTCGATGGCCGCGCGGTAGGCCTCGAGCATGTCGAACACGACGACCGCGGTGCGGGCCGGGTCGAGCTCCAGCTCCCTCACAGTCCCTCATTCACAGAAGGGTCACCGTGACGCTCTTCTCCCGGGTGTAGGACAGCAGCTCCTCGAGCCCGTTCTCCTTGCCGAGGCCGCTGTGCTTCCAGCCGCCGAAGGGCATCCCGGTCGGGCGCCGCCCCGTCCCGTTGACGTAGACGTAGCCGGCCTCGAGCGCGCGGGCGGTCCGCACCGCCGTGCTGATGTCGTGAGTCCAGACGTTGGCGGTCAGGCCGAGCGGAGTCGCGTTCGCCCGGGCGACGACGTCGTCCCAGTCGCGCCAGGACAGCACCGACATCACCGGGCCGAAGATCTCCTCGCGGGCGATCGTCATCCGGTCGTCGACGTCGGCGAACACGGTCGGCTCGACGAAGAACCCGCGGTCACGGCCGGCCGGGCGGCCGCCGCCGTGCACCAGCGCGGCGCCCTCACGCCGTCCGCTCTCCACGTAGGACAGGACCCGCTCGTGGTGGGCGCGGAAGGCGAGCGGGCCGACCTCGGTCGTCTCCTCCATCGGGTCGCCGATGCGCAGCTCGGACAGCCGGGCGACGAGCGCGTCGAGGAACGGCCCGCGGACGTCGTCGTGGACGAACAGCCGCGACGTCGAGCCGCACGACTGCCCGGTGCAGCGGGCGATGTTCATGCCGGCGACGGCGGCGCGGGCGGCCTTCATCGGGTCGACGTCCGGGAAGACGACGATCGGGTTCTTGCCGCCGAGCTCGAGGCTGACGTGCTTGATCTCCTCGGCGGCGCCGCGCAGCACCGCGCGACCGGACGGCACCGAGCCGGTGAAGGCGATGCGTGGCACGTCGGGGTGCGCGACGAGCGCCGCGCCGGCGGTCGCGCCGCGGCCGGTGACGACGTTGAGGACCCCGGGCGGCAGCACGTCGGCGGCGATGCGGGCGAGCTCGAGCGCCGACAGGGAGGTCTGCTCGCCCGGCTTGACGACGACGGTGTTGCCGGCGGCGAGCGGCGCCGCGGACTTCCCGGTCGCGAACTTGAACGGGTGGTTGAACGGGACGATGCGGCCGACGACGCCGTACGGCTCGCGCTCGGTCCACGACAGCGTGTCGGTCGCGAGCGGGCCGGTCGTGCCGCCGGTCTGGCTCGCGATGCCCGCGTAGTACTCGACCTCGTCGCAGGCGCTGCGGACGTCGGTGCGCATGCCCGACAGCGGGTTGCCGGAGTCGCGGACGTCGAGCCGGGCGAGCTCATCGGCCTGCGCGGCGACCCGGGCGGCGAGCTCGCGCAGCAGCCCGGCCCGCTTGCGCCAGCCGAGGTCGCGCCAGGCGGGCG
>JALYMN010000388.1 GCA_030773675.1 Actinomycetota bacterium | reverse complement strand
CCTGGAAGGCACGCATCCGCGCCTTCAGCCCGTCGTCCGACGTGGCGAGCACCCGCACGGCGAGCAGCCCCGCGTTGCGCGCGCCGCCCACGGACACCGTCGCGACCGGCACGCCCGCCGGCATCTGCACGATCGACAGCAACGAGTCGACGCCGTCCAGGTGGCGCAGCGGGACGGGGACGCCGATGACCGGCAGCGGCGTCATCGACGCGACCATCCCGGGCAGGTGCGCCGCCCCGCCCGCTCCGGCCACGACCACGCGCAGGCCGCGCCCGTCGGCCGACGCCGCCCAGTCGAGCATGTCCCGGGGCGTGCGGTGGGCGCTGACGACGCGCACCTCGCACGGGACGGCGAACTCCTCCAGCGCCTCGGCGGCGCCCGACATGACGGCCCAGTCGCTGTCGCTGCCCATGACGATCCCGACCAGCGGGGTCACGACAGCCACTCCCCGGTGCGCAGGTAGTGCGCCCCCCCGCGCGCGCGCCGGCGTACGTCGTCCAGGTCCGCCCCGAGCGCGTTGACGTGCCCGATCTTGCGGCCCGGCCGCACCCCCTTGCCGTACAGGTGCACCTTGAGCGCCGGGTCGCGGGCGAACAGCATGTGCAGCCGCTCGTCCAGCGCCCCCTGCTCGTCGTCGGCCGACCCGCCCAGCACGTTGCCCATGACCACCCACGGCGCGACCTGCCCGGTCGCGCCCAGCGGGTAGTCGAGCACCGCCCGCAGGTGCTGCTCGAACTGGGAGGTGAGGCTGCCGTCCGTCGTCCAGTGCGCGCTGTTGTGCGGCCGCATGGCGAGCTCGTTGACGAGGATCCCGTCGTCGGTCTCGAACAGCTCCACCGCGAGCACGCCGACCACGCCGAGCTCGTCGGCGAGCCGCAGGGCGAGGCCCTGGGCCTCGAGCGCGCGCTCCTCGGACAGGCCGGGCGCGGGCGCGACGACCTCGACGCACACGCCGTCCGACTGCACCGTCTCGACCACCGGCCAGGCGGCCGCCTGCCCGTACGGCGACCGCGCCACCACCGCCGCCAGCTCCCGGCGCAGCGGGACGAGCTGCTCGGCGAGGATCCGCTGCCCGCTGCGCAGCACCTCCTCGGCCTCGGCCGGGTCGCGGACGACCCAGACCCCCTTGCCGTCGTAGCCACCGGTGGCGGCCTTGAGCACGAACGGCCAGCCGACGTGGCGGCCGAACCCCTCGACGTCCTCCCGAGTCGCGACCGGCACGAACGGCGGCACCGGGACGCCGAGCGCGGCGAGCCGCTCGCGCATGACGACCTTGTCCTGGGCGTGCCGCAGCGCCGCCGATCCCGGCGCGATCGGCAGCCCCTCCGCTTCCAGCGCCTCAAGCAGCCCGCCGGGCACGTGCTCGTGGTCGAAGGTGACCACCTCGCAGCCCTGCGCGAACGTGCGCAGGTCGTCCAGCGACGTGTGCTCGCCGACGACGACGCCGTTGGCCACCTGCGCCGCGCTGTCGTGCGTGGAGTCGGCCAGCACGCGCAGCGACAGGCCGAGCGCGATCGCCGCCTGGTGCGTCATGCGCGACAGCTGGCCGCCGCCGACCATGCCGACCACCGGCAGCCCCATCGGGCCCCGTACGGGCGGCCTGCTCATCCCGGCGCGCCGTGCGGCGACGGGCCGACTAGCCGCCGCACGAGCCGCTCGACCGTCTCCTCGTCGACGCCGATCGCCAGCGCCAGGCCGTGCGGGCCGCCGTACGCCTGGTCGACCTGGTCGAGGAAGCCCTCCATCGACGCCGCGACCGGCCGGACGTCGTCGGCGGTCGCGCCCTCGAGGTCGCGCGCGTACGTCGGCGAGGCCCGCAGCCGGGCGAGCACCGCCTCGACCCGCTCGGCGCTCGCCACGTAGTCCGCCACAACCGCGTCGCGGGTCACCCCGGCGAGCGACAGGGCGAGCGCGACGACCGTCCCGGTGCGGTCCTTGCCCGCGGCGCAGTGCACCACCGTCGGCCCGCTCGCCGGGTCGGCCAGCAGGCGCAGCGCGCGGGCGAGGTTGTCCGGCGCATCCTCGACGTAGCCGACGTAGTAGCCGGCCATGTCGTTGCGCGCCCGCCCCCGGCGCTCCGGGCGCGGTATCGCGCGGTCGAAGCCGCCGACCGGCGCCTCCGGGTCGACGGCGACGCCCACCGCACGGTCGACCGCCTGCTCGGCGCTGTCCTCCGGGCGCTCGGGCACCAGCGACAGGCCGTGCGCCACCACGCCTGCGGCGTCGAGAGGCGTCGGCCCCTCCAGCCGGCGCTCGCCGTCGGTGCGCAGGTCGATGACCGACCGCACCCCCAGCTCGCCGACGAGCCGGGCGACGTCGCGCTCGGTGAGGCCCTGCAGGTTGTCGGCCCGCACCAGCACCCCCGAGCGGGTGCGCCGGCCGTCGACGGTCGGCAGTCCGCCGACGTCGCGCACGTTGGCCGCGCCTTCGAGCTCGATCCAGGTCAGCGTCCGGCTCCTGTCCTCGCTGGGTCCGCGGCGTCCGCGTGCCGTGCGCCGCCCCGGCGCGCTCGTCCGGGCCCGATGCTGCCACGCGGTATCGTGGAGCGGGTGACGGTGCTCGGTCGGCTGCGGCGCAAGTACGACGTCGTCGCCCGCGAGGCCGCCAAGTTCGGGGCCGTGGGCGCGGTCAACACCGTGCTCGACTTCGCCGTCCTCAACCTCCTCGTCTTCGGGGTCGGCCTCGCGCCGCTGCGCTCGAAGGTGCTCAGCACCGTCGTGGCGGCGACCTCGTCGTACCTGATGAACCGGCACTGGACGTTCCGCCACCGCGACCGGCAGGACGTCCGGCGCGAGTACGTCCTGTTCTTCCTGCTCAACGCCGTCGGCCTGGCGATCGCCCTGGTCGTGCTCGGCGTCGTGCGCTACGGCCTCGACCAGGACTCCGCGCTCGCGCTCAACGCCGCCAACGTCGTGGGGCTCGGGCTCGGCACCGTCTTCCGGTTCTGGAGCTACCGCCGGTTCGTCTGGACCCGCCCGAACGACGTCGCCGGCGCGGCCGAGGACGGCGACGTGCTGGCCGCCGTCGCGCTCGACCTGGACGAGGACGAGGACCAGGGGCGCGCCCGCGCGGCGTCCTGAGCCGCGGCCAGCGCCGCCGCCAGCTGGGCGGCGACCGCCTCGAGGGAGAACTGCTGCTCGGCCCGCCGGCGGGCGGCCCGGCCGCGCTCGTCCAGGCGCGGGTCGTCGAGCGCCGCGAGCAGACCGGCCGCGAGCGCGTCGGCGCTGTCGCGCGCCACCAG
>JALYMN010000387.1 GCA_030773675.1 Actinomycetota bacterium | reverse complement strand
TCCTCGTCGACTACGCCGAGGTCGTCAGCCAACCACAGCCCGACGGGACGCTCGCCGACCTCGCGTCGCTGGCCGGCCTCGCCCCCGACGAGCTCGGCCGGCGCTACTGGCGGCACCGGCCGCCGTACGACCGCGGCGGGTCGGCGCAGCGCTACTGGTCGGACGTGCTGGGGCGGGAGCTGTCCGCGGGTGACCCGCTGCTCGGCGAGCTGGTGCGCCGCGACACCGAGGCCTGGCTGCACCTCAACGACGAGACGGTCGCCGTGCTCACCGCGGCCCAGCGCGACG
The DNA here is from genome assembly GCA_030773675.1 of Actinomycetota bacterium. The sequence goes on along the minus strand of JALYMN010000387.1, from coordinate 9,598 downwards.
GCGCGCGGCTGGCGCTGCTGTCCAACGCTCCGCCCGAGCTCGCCGACGCCGTCGCCGCCCACCCCGCCATGACAATCTTCGAGCACCTCCTGTTCAGCGCCCGGCTGGGCGTGGCCAAGCCCGACGCGGCGGCCTTCGCGGCGGCGCTGGACGTGATCGGCGAGCCCGCCGGCGCCGTCGTGTTCATCGACGACCGAGCAGAGAACGTCGAGGCCGCCCGGGCGAGCGGGCTCGACTCCCTGCTGTTCACCACCGCGGACGAGCTGCAGGCGTTCCTGCGCTCCTGACCCGGACGGCGTCGCGGTGTGACGGTTCGCTGACGGGTCGGGCGAGCGCGGATGGCTCCAGTCCAGATCGAGAGCGCTCCTCCGCGACCACGAACGACTGGAGGGACGGACATGACCCCCCACCACTGTCGACCGCACGACGGGCCGACGCCGGCAGCGCCGCTGGCCGCTGTGGCCCTGCTCACGATCGGCGTCTGGCTGCCCGTGAGCTGGCTGGCGCTGGGCTACGCCGACGCCTCGTACGGCGCGGCGGCAACGTCGTGTTCGGTCTCGCCCTGCTCGGCGCCGTCGGGCTCCAGCTCGCCGATGACCGCCCGCCGCTCGCCCTCCGCACGCTGACAGTCTGGATCGGCCTGCTGCTGGTCATCGCGCCGATCGTGGTCCGCGCCGGCGAGCAAGGGCGCAGCGCCGCTGCCTACGTCAACACGATGCTGTGTGGCGCCCTGGTCGCGGGACTCGGCCTGTGGACGTCGCGTCGCGACAGGCGGGACGGCCCGACGGGCGACTGACGCCGGTCGCCGACACGGCTCGGGCGCCCCGGTCGTGCGATCGGGGCGCCCGAGACGCGGGAGCGAGCGAACCGCTGCTCGGCGAGCTGTTGCGCCGCGACGCCGAGGCCTGGCTGCACCTCGACGACGAGACGGTCGCCGTGCTCACCGCGGCTAGCGGGACGGCGCGCGGCTGGCGCTGCTGTCCAACGCTCCGCCCGAGCTCGCCGACGCCGTCGCCGCCCACCCGGCCATGGCGATCTTCGAGCACCTGCTGTTCAGCGCCCGGCTGGGCGTCGCCAAGCCGGACCCGGCGGCCTTCGCCGCGGCGCTCGACGTGATCGGCGAGCCCGCCAGCGACGTCGTGTTCATCGACGACCGGGCAGAACGTCGAGGCCGCCCGGGGCGAGCGGCCTCGACGCCCTGCGGTTCACTACCGCGACCGAGTTGCGGACCTACCTCGCAGGCCGCCCAAGCGGCTGACCCCAGGGCGCGTCAGCCGAAGTCGCACCCGCCGCGCATGAAGTCCCGCATCGTGCTGGTGCCGGTCTCGCCGGCCGTCCTGTACCGAGTGCCGTCAAGCGTCACCTGCCCGGCTGTGGGCGCGGCCCGGACGGTCATCGACGACCGCACGACGCAGTCCTTCGTCCGGTCGCTGAACCTGAAGCTGTGCCTCGTCGCACGACCCGTGGTGGTCGCACTGGCCGAGACCGTGGCCTCCTGCTCCCCGACCACGTCGCACTCCTCCTCCACGTCGTCGCACTCCACGCGGACCAGGGTGAGCGTCGTCGGGCGCAGGGTCTGCGTCGTCCTCGTCACGCTGAACGCGCCTGTCGGGGTGTCCGTGCAGCCGAACATTGCCCCGTGTGCGTCCGGCACGTCGACGCACACGAAGGAGGTGCGCTTGCCCTGGCTCACGTGCAGGGACAGGCACGGCCCCTCCCCGTCCTCGCACCCCGGTGAGTTGAGGAACAGGAACCGGTCCTTGTACGACTCTCTGACCGACGGGGCTGCCGTCGCCGGTGTCGCAGCGCCGAGCAGCAGCCCGGCGACCACGGCGGCCGTCAGCGTGGTCCGTGTCGTGGTCCGTCTCATCGTGTGACCCCCTCGTCGCGCGCCCGGCACCGTTGCCGTGCGGCTGGTCGGGATGCTCCTCAGCCGGCAGGACCTGCGGAATGGCGAGAACTACTCAGCCCGCGGACGTGGACGGGTGCCACGACTCGTCCGCGACGACCGCAGGCGCGACGCCTGACACGGCTCGGGCACCCCGGTCGTGCGACCGGGGCGCCCGAGACGCGGGAGCGAGCGGGCTCAGTCCTCGCCGTACACGCCGCGCACGACGGAGACCACCTGCTGCGGGTTCGCGTGCTCGGCCAGGTCGGCCTCGCTGATGACGCCGACCAGGTCGTGCCCGTCGATGACCGGCAGCCGCTTGACCTGGTGCTGCGCCATGGTGCGCACGAGCTCCTCGAGGCTGTCGTCCGCACCGATGGTGACCGGCTTGCCCTGGCCGAGCTCGCCGGCCTTGGTCGAGCCCGGGTCCTTGCCCTGCGCGAGCACCTTCACCACGATGTCGCGGTCGGTCAGCATGCCCTTGAGCCGGTTGTCGTTGCCGCAGATCGGAAGGGCACCCACGCCCAGCTGGTCCATCTTCTTCGCCGCGTCCAGGACGGTCTCGTCCTCCCCGACGCACTCCACTCCGCCAGTCATGATCTCCCGCGCGGTGCTTGCCATCCGACGTCTCCCTCGGTCGTGGTGTGGGGCACAGATGATCCCCAGCCGACCGGAAGGTCAAGCGCGGGGGTCCCGGGCTGACCGGCCGGTGCCCCCGCGAGCAGCGCCCGACCGTCAGCTCGGCTGCGACCGGTCGAGACGTCCCGCGTCCGGCGGGAAGAAGAGGGCAGGGCGCCCGCGTCGGCGCTGGAACGCGTCGAGCCAGTCCAGCAGCCGGTCGGTGGCGCCCGGCTCCGCGACCGGGCCGATCCGGGCGTGAGCGGGGTGGCGCGAGGGGCGCAGGTCGGGCGAGCGGGCCACCACGCCCTGCAGGAAGCGGGCGGCGTCCTCGGCCGTGGCGATCCGGGGGCCGGGCAGCAGCGCCTCGAGGTCGTCGACGTTGAGGCCCCGCCGCCGCTGCAGGTCGTCCAGGTCGGGAAGGTAGAACGCGACCGGCCGGTCGAGGGCGAGGAAGTCGGTCCAGATGCTCGACACGTCGCTGATCAGGGCGTCGCAGGCACCGAGCAGCTGGTACAGGGACACCCCGGCCGCCGTCAGGTCCGGCCCGCGCAGCACCGGCAGGCCCAGCGGCCCGAAGCTGTCGGCGTCCAGCGGGTGCGGCTTGACCACGAGCTCCACGCCCAGCGCCCGTGCGGTCCGCGCCATCTCGCCGACGAGGGCGGCCACCCCGTGGCTGTCGGACAGGTGCTCCCCGTCGCGCCAGCCCCGCGACCCGGGACCTCTCGCCTCGCGGTAGGTCGGCACCCAGACGACGAGCGGACCCTGCTCCCGCAGGCCCAGCCGGGCCCGTGCTCCCGCCGGCAGGCCGGCGCGGAGCTGGTCCGTGCGCGGGTTGCCCACGACCGCGACGGCGTGCTCGGGCAGGCCGAACCGCCCCGCCCGCTGCGCGCCCCACAGCCGGGTGCCGGCGACCGCGACGGTGGAGCACACCAGGCGCGTGTCGCTGGCGGACTTGGGGCCGTCGCCGTGCCACAGGTTGACGACGAGGCGGTCGGACGGCGGCCGTACGGCCGTGTACAAGCCGTGCGTGAAGAAGGTGGTCTCGGCGGTCAGGGCCAGCAGGACCCCGCGCGGCGTGCTCTTGCGCAGCCGCACGACCCGGCTCCGGTCGTCGAGCTCGGGCGCGGCGAGGTCCGGGACACGCACGTCCGCGTCGTCCAGCAGCCAGTAGACGCGGCCGCGGTAGCGGCGGCGCAGGGCGCGCAGGACCTCGACGGCGTTGCCTTCGTCGGCCGGCCAGCCGTGCACGACGGCGTGGCGGCGCGCCGGGAGCAGCCGGAGGAGCACCCAGCAGAGCGCCCTCCACACAGGCAGCGCACGGCGCAGCGGAGGAACGCCCACGGCGATCACGTCGCGCCGTACCGGCACGCCATTACCGCGCCGCCTCGTCGACGGGGACACCTGCAGCCCGCCGAGCGCCGAGGCCGTCCAGGAAGGACTCCCAGCGGCCCCCGATCTCGTCCAGGCCGTAGCGAGCGACCGTCTGCCGGGCGCGACGGCTGAGCGCCGCCCGCTGCGCCGGGTCATCGACCAGGCGCAGCACCGCGGCGGCGAGCGCGTCGATGTCGCCGTCCGGGACGAGCAGGCCGTCCTCGCCGTCGGTGAGGATCTCGTCCGGGCCGTGGGGGCAGGCGAAGCTCACCACGGGCAGGCCCGCCGCCATGGCCTCCAGCAGCACCATGGGGAAGCCCTCGGTGCGCGAGCTGAGCACGAACAGCGACGCGCGGGCGAGGTCGGCGCTGACGTCCCGGCTGGCCCCCATGAGCTGCACGTGCCGCTCCAGCCCGAGGTCGACGGCCTGGCTCTCCAGGGCCTCGCGCTCCGGTCCGTCGCCATAGATGCGCAGCACCCAGTCCGGCCGTTGCGCGACCACCTGCGCGAAGGCCGGCAGGAGCCGGTCGAAGCCCTTCTGGTCCGTGAGCCGTCCCAGCCCGACGGCGACGCGCGTGTCGAGGTCCGGCGTGCGCGGGGGGCCGAGGTCGGGCAGGGCATTCGGGATGCGCACGAGCCGGGTGGGGGCGCCGGCGAGCAGCGGCTCGAGGTCGCGCTCGTCGTCGCGGCCGAGCACCGCGAAGCCGTCCAGGTGACGGTAGGCACGGGCGATCTCCGCGCGCAGCGCCGGGTGGTGCCCGTCGAGGGCGAGGTGCTGCTGGCCGACGGTGAGCAGGTGCGCCGGCCGGAGGCGGGCCAGCAGGATGTTCAGGCCGGGGCGCGTGCCGATCACGACGCCTGGCGGGAGCGCGCGCAGCGTCCGCACGAGCTGGATGTCGGTCCACAGCGACACCGACGGGAAGGCCGTGTCGGCGTCGTTCCAGAGCAGGCTCGGCGCCCGGGCGAGCAGGCGCTGCAGCGGCGTGCGGCCCTGCTTGTCAAGCGCGATCAGGCGCACGCCCGCCGGGACGGCGAAGAACGGCGCGGGCGCGGTCTGCAGCACGCTGATCAGTGCCACGTCGCGGGTGCGCGCGAGGTGGCCGGCCAGGGTGAACACCGTGCGGTTCGTGCCGCCCATCGCGAACGCGTCCAGCAGCAGGAAGGACACCCGGTCCGCAGCGGATCTGAGGTCCGCGCGGTGCCGGCGGCCCTGTGCCCGCAGCAGCGCGAAAGCGACCGACCGGACGACGCGCAGCGGCGGTCGCGCCGACCGGCGCAGCCGGCGCCGCAGTCCCACCCCCTCGGCGTCTGGGCGAGGAGCGGTCGTAGGGACGCCGGGAGGCGGCTCGGGCTGCACGGCCACAGCCTGCCCCGCCCGCGGAACGGCGGCGACGCGGTACCGGGTCAAGCAACTGCGGCAACGAGCCCGACCGGCTGCGGGCGGCGCACCGTCAGGCTGGCGGCCGCCGCCACGAGGCAGAGCAGGCCCGCACCGAGGAAGACGAGGTCGTAGCTGCCGGTGCCGGTGCGGACGGCGCCGGCAGTGCTCGCCGCGAGCGCCGCTCCGACCTGGTGACTTGCGAAGACCCACCCGAAGACCAGGGTGGCCTGCGCCCCGAACAGCTCGCGGCACAGCGCGACCGTCGGTGGCACGGTGGCCACCCAGTCCAGGCCGTAGAACACGATGAACAGCAGCAGCTGGGCCTCCGGAGCGGCGGTGAGCAGCACCGGGAGCGCCATCAGCGACAGGCCGCGCAGCGCGTAGTACCAGCAGAGCAGCACGCGGCTGTCGACCCGGTCGGTGAGCCAGCCCGAGCCGATCGTGCCGATGATGTCGAAGACGCCGACCAGGGCGAGCAGCGAGGCGGCGGTCGTGACGCCCATGCCGTGGTCGTGCGCGGCCGGCACGAAGTGCGTCGCGATGAGGCCGTTGGTGCTGGCGCCGCAGATGGCGAAGCCGCCCGCGAGCAGCCAGAACGCCGGACGCCGCGACGCCGTCCGCAGCGCGGTGAGCGCCGCCCGGGCGGGTGCCTGCGCGGGCGCACCCGGCTCGGGCGGCTCCGTGGCGCCGTACGGGAGCAGCCCGACGTCGCTCGGCCGCTCCCGCAGCAGCACGAGTACGAGGGGGACGACGGCGAGCGCCGCGACGGTGATGGCCAGCGTGGCGGTGCGCCAGCCCGCGGCGTCGGACAGCACGGCGACGAGCGGCAGGAAGACCAGCTGACCGGTGGCGCTGCCAGCGGTCAGCACCCCCGTGACCAGGCCGCGCCGGGCCGTGAACCAGCGGTTGGCGACGGTGGGCGAAGACGAGGGCCATCGACCCCGTGCCCAGCCCGATGAGCACACCCCAGCAGACGACCAGCTGCCACGGCGCGCGCGCGGCGGTGCTCGCGGCGCTGCCGGCGGCGACGAGCAGCAGCGCGGTCGCCACGACCCGGCGCATGCCGAAGCGCTCCATCAGCGCGGCGGCGAACGGCGCGGTGAGGCCGAACAGGAGCAGGTTGACCGAGACGGCGAGCGAGATCTCGGCCCGGCTCCAGCCGAACTCGTCCTGCAGCGGGACGATGAGCACGCCCGGCGCGGCGCGGAAGCCCGCCGCCCCGACGAGCGCGACGAAAGCCACCCCGGCGACGAGCCAGGCGCGGTGCGGCAGCGGCCTGGTGCGGGGCCGCTCGCTGGTGCGGTCACCGTGCACCACCCGCCCTGGTGCTCCCGGCCCCCGCGGACGCCGAGCGCGGCGCGGCGTACCGGCTGGTGGTCGTCGTGCGGGCCGTTCCCCGCTGCGCCGTCGAGCGGCCGCACCCCGTCATGCAGTCGCAGCCTAGACACCCCTGGGTCTGCTGTCCATACTCAGCCGGTGCCCCGCTCCTGCTCCATCGCCGCCACGCTGCAGGTCGTGGGGGAGCGCTGGGCGCTGCTCGTCGTCCGCGAGGTCGCCCTCGGCGTCCGCCGGTTCGACGCCATCGTCGAGGCCACGGGCGCGCCGCGTGCCGTCGTCGCGGCGCGGCTGCGCGAGCTGGTCGCGGCGGGCGTGCTCGTGGCCGAGCCCTACCAGGAGCCGGGGCAGCGCGCCCGGCACGAGTACCGCCTGACCGCCTCGGGCCGGGAGCTGCAGCCGGTGCTGAGCGCCCTGATGGCTTGGGGAGACGCGCATCTCGCACCGCCCGAGGGACCTCCGGTGGTCCTGCGGCACGACGGCTGCGGCGGGCAGGTGCGGCTCCGGCAGGTCTGCGACTGCGGTGAGGAGCTGGCGCCCGGCAAGGGTGTGCGCGCCGAGCCGGTGCAGTGAGGCGGACAGCGGCCCGTTCGCCGACGGCGTCCGGCGAGACCGCCGACGGGGTGGGACGTCGGTCGGGTGGTGCGTCGCGTGGCTGCTCACCGCGGTGTCGCCCCGGTCCCTCGGTGCGCGTCCGGCACTGCCGGCCGGGCCGCTTGTCAGGTCGGCACGCGCCCGTTCCGGCGCAGAACGCGCGTGACCTGCCGCAGTAGCATCGGCCTGTGGCGACGCTGCTCCTGCCTCGGCCGCGCTGAGCGACAGCCCTCTCAGCGCGGCGCCCTCGTGACCCACGGGGGCTTTCTTTTTGCTCCGCCCAGCTCTGCTACGAGGAGTGCTGTGAACGACGAGCCCGGCTACGACCCGCACGCCGTGCAGGACCGCTGGCTGCCGGTGTGGGACCGCCTGGACCTCTACCGGGCGGGACGGCGGGAGGGCGCGCCCAAGAAGTACGTGCTCGACATGTTCCCGTACCCGAGCGGCGACCTGCACATGGGGCACGCGGAGGCCTGGGCCATCGCCGACGTGGTCGCCCGGTACTGGATGCGCCGAGGCTTCGACGTCCTGCACCCACCGGGCTGGGACTCCTTCGGGCTTCCCGCGGAGAACGCCGCCATCCGGCGCGGCGAGCACCCGGCGACCTACACCTACGCGAACATCGAGACACAGGCCGAGTCGTTCCGCCGCTACGCGGTCTCCTTCGACTGGTCGCGCCGGCTCCACACCTCCGACCCCGAGTACTACCGCTGGACCCAGTGGCTGTTCCTGCGCTTCCGGGAGCGCGGGCTGGCCTATCGCAAGAGCAGTTCGGTCAACTGGTGCCCGAACGACCAGACCGTGCTGGCCAACGAGCAGGTCGTCCAGGGCGCGTGCGAGCGCTGCGGCGCGCAGGTCACCAAGCGCGAGCTGACGCAGTGGTACTTCCGCATCACCGCCTACGCCGACCGGCTGCTGGACGACATGGAGCAGCTGCGCGAGTCCTGGCCGGCGCGGGTGCTGCGGATGCAGGAAAACTGGATCGGGCGCTCGAGCGGCGCGACGGTGCGCTTCGCCGTGGGCGACCGGCAGGTGCCGGTCTACACGACCCGCCCCGACACCCTGTACGGCGCGACCTTCTTCGTCGTGGCCGCCGATGCTGCGCTCGCCGACGAGCTGTGCGTGCCGGAGCAGCGGGCGACGTTCGAGGAGTACCGCGAGCAGGTGCGCCGGCTGACGGAGATCGAGCGGCAGAGCACGGAGCGCCCCAAGACGGGCGTGCCGCTGGGCGTCACCGCGACCAACCCGCTGACCGGCGACGAGCTGCCGGTATACGCCGCCGACTACGTGCTCGCCGAGTACGGGACCGGCGCGATCATGGCGGTGCCGGCGCACGACCAGCGCGACCTGGACTTCGCGCGAGCCTTCGGCCTGCCGGTGCGTGTGGTCGTGGACACGGGCGACCCGGACCCGGCCGAGACCGGGATCGCGACCGCCGGCGACGGGGTGCTGGTCAACAGCGGGCCGCTGGACGGGCTGCCCAAGGCGGAGGCCATCGAGCGGGCGATCGCGATCCTGGCGGAGCGGGGCACGGGCGAGGAGACCGTGAACTTCCGGCTGCGCGACTGGCTGCTGTCGCGGCAGCGGTTCTGGGGCACGCCGATCCCCGTCGTGCACTGCCCGACGTGCGGGGAGGTCGGCGTCCCGGACGACCGGTTGCCGGTCGAGCTGCCGGACCTGCGCGGCGACGCCCTGCGCCCCAAGGGCACGTCGCCGCTCGCCGCGGCGACCGATTGGGTGCACACGACCTGTCCCTCCTGCGGCGGACCGGCCGAGCGCGACACCGACACGATGGACACGTTCGTCGACTCCAGCTGGTACTTCCTGCGCTTCTGCTCGCCGCGCTACGAGGAGGGGCCGTTCGACGTCGAGGCCGTGCGCCGGTGGATGCCGGTGGCGCAGTACGTCGGCGGGGTCGAGCACGCGATCCTGCACCTGCTCTACAGCAGGTTCTTCACCAAGGTCCTGCACGACATGGGGCTGGTCGACTTCGTCGAGCCGTTTGCCGCGCTGATGAACCAGGGGCAGGTCATCAACCAGGGCAAGGCCATGAGCAAGTCACTGGGCAACGGCGTCGACCTCGGTTCCGAGCTGTCGGCGTACGGCGTCGACGCGATCCGGCTGACAATCATCTTCGCGGGTCCGCCCGAGGACGACATCGACTGGGCCGACGTCTCGCCGGCGGGATCCGTGAAGTACCTGGCCCGTGTCACGCGGCTCGCCACGGACGTCGCCGCGCTGCCCGCCTCGCACGAGCGCGACCTCGCGGTTGACCGGGCCGTGGCGCGCACCGTCGATGACGTGACGCGGCTCATCGACGGGCAGCGGCTGAACGTCTGCGTCGCGCGCTTCATGGAGCTCACCAACGCGCTGCGCAAGGGCGTCGACGCCGGTGCCGGCACGGCCTC
>JALYMN010000386.1 GCA_030773675.1 Actinomycetota bacterium | reverse complement strand
CCGCCGTGCCGGCGGCGCCGGGCCTGACGGCGGCGTGCGCCCCGAGCAGGCGGTGGACGGCGAGGTCGAAGCGCAGCGCGTCGATCCCGCGCGGGTCACCGGCGGCACGCAGCGCCCAGGCGTCGGTGTCGAGCGCGGGGAACGCCTGCGCCAGCGGCAGGGCCGGCCCCGTGATCCCGATCTCCGCCTGCTCGTCGGGCAGGGGAGCCCGGCGTACGCCGCGCACGCGTGCAGCGGCGGCGCTGCGCGCGGCCACCGCCTCGGCCTCGTGCCGGAGCAGCACCTTGCGCGCGGCCTCGCGAACCCGCCACGTGGACAGGCGGCAGGCCCGCTCGGCGAGAGTGTCGAGCAGGGGCAGCGTCGTGTCCTCGCACGTCATCGAACAGGTGTTCGACGAGCCACGGTCGAGCGGATCCTGGGGACAACTGCTGCCGTCGCCCGCCGCGGGGAACGCGCGGCCGCCTGTGCGCCCGTTCGCCACATGACGAGGACCGTCCGGCCCCTGCCCGCGACGGCGCGCGAGGAGGAGCCTGGGGGCGTGTCCCGGCGCAGCGACGACCCGCAAGCCGGAGCGGCCGTCGTGGAGTACGCGCTCCTGGTCGCGCTCGTCGCCGGCGTCGTCGTGGGCGGGGTGACGTCGGTCGGGCAGGCGCTGGGAGTCACGTTCGAGGAGGTGTGCGCCGAGCTCGCGGGCACCGGCGCACCGGGCAACTCCGGGAACACGCCCGCGGCCGGCAACAGCCACGGCCAAGGCGGTCAGTCGCGCTGCTGAGCGAGCGGGCGCCCTCTCATCTCAGCCGAACACGACGGTTCGCCCGCCGTACACCAGCACCTTGGCGGCGAGGTGCAGCTTGACCGCGCGGGCGAGCACGAGCGCCTCGAGGTCGCGGCCGCGCGCGACGAGGTCCTCGACGGAGTCGCGGTGGGTCACGCGGGCGACGTCCTGGACGACGATCGGCCCCTGATCGAGCTCGGCCGTCGCGTAGTGGGCGGTTGCGCCGATCACCTTGACCCCTCGCGAGTAGGCCTGGTGGTAGGGCCGCGCGCCGACGAACGCCGGCAGCAGCGAGTGGTGGATGTTGATGATCCCGTGCGGGTAGCGCGCGACGAGCTCCGGGCTCAGCACCTGCATGTACCGGGCGAGGACGACGAGGTCGACCCGCTCGCGCTCGAGCAGCGCGGCCAGGCGCTGCTCCTGCGCGGCCTTGCCGCCGCCGTCCGGCTCGACCGGCAGGTGGGCGTAGGGCACGCCGAAGAAGGCGCACGCCTCGGCATGGTCGGGATGGTTGCTCGCGACCACCGCGAGGTCGGCGACGAGCTCGCCGGTCTGGTGCCGGGCGAGCAGGTCGAGCAGGCAGTGCGGCTGCTTGGACGCGAGCACCGCGACGCGCTGCACCTGCTCGGGGAAGCGCAGCTCGCACTCCATCCCGAACCGGTCGCTGACCTCCCGGAAGGCCGGCAGCACCTCGTCGTCGCCGAGGTCGAAGCCGTCGAGCTCGAACTCCACCCGCTGGAAGAACATGCCGTCGTGGTGGTCGGTGTGCTGGTCGACCTCGACGATGTTCGCGCCGTGCCGGTAGAGGAACTCCGCGACCGCCGCCACGATGCCGCGGGCGTCCGGGCAGGTGAGCAGCAGCACGGCGGTGCGGCGTCCGGACGTCGACCGCGGCACGAAGGTCGACCGCTCGTGCGGCGCGTCCGGGGTGCTCACCCGGCCAGGCTACGGAGCGGGACTGTCGCGGGGGACCGGTAGAGTCCGCCGCACGACGACGGTCGCGGAGGAAGCCGGAGAGCCGGCGCGGTCCCGCCACTGTGTCCCCGGGGCCTGCCAGGAGCCGGGGGAGCCAGACAGTCCGCCCCGTCGACCACCTCCGTCCCGGAGCGCGGACTCCGGAGGAAGGCCCCCATGACCCTGCCCGGGTGCAGCCCGTGACGCCCTACCCCTTCTCCGCGGTCGTCGGCCTGGACGACCTGCGGCTCGCGCTCGTCGTCAACGCCGTCTCGCCGGCCGTCGGCGGCGTGCTCGTGCGCGGCGAGAAGGGCACGGCCAAGTCGACCGTCGTGCGCGCGCTCGCCGCGCTGCTGCCGCTGCTGGACGTCGTGGAGGGCTGTCGCTTCTCCTGCGCCCCCGCCGCGCCGGACCCTGAGTGCCCCGACCTCGCTGCGCACGCCGCGCCCGTCGTGCGCCCGGCCCGGCTCGTCGAGCTGCCCGTCGGCGCGTCGGAGGACCGGCTGGTGGGCTCGCTCGACCTCGAGCGGGCTCTCACCAGCGGCGTGCAGGCCTACGAGCCCGGACTGCTCGCGCAGGCCCACCGCGGCGTGCTGTACGTCGACGAGGTCAACCTGCTGCACGACCACCTCGTCGACCTGCTGCTCGACGCCGCCGCGCTCGGTCGCTCCTACGTGGAGCGCGAGGGCGTGTCGGTGCGCCACGCCGCCCGCTTCCTGCTGGTCGGGACGATGAACCCCGAGGAGGGCGAGCTGCGCCCGCAGCTGCTCGACCGGTTCGGGCTCACGGTCGAGGTCGCCGCGACCCGCGACCCGGCCGAGCGGGCCGAGGTGGTGCGCCGCCGGCTGGCCTACGAGGCCGACCCCGAGGGCTTCGCCGCCGGGTACGCCGACGCCGACGCCGACCTCGCCGCCCGCATCGCCGCGGCCCGCGACCGCCTGCCGCAGGTCGTGCTCGGCGACCGCGCGCTGCGCGAGGTGACGACGGTCTGCGCCGCCTTCGACGTCGACGGCCTGCGCGCCGACCTCGTCACCGCCAAGGCCGCGGTCGCGCTCGCGGCCTGGGCCGGCCGCACCGAGGTGACGACGGACGACGTCCGCACGGCCGCCCGGCTCGCGCTGCCGCACCGCCGGCGGCGCACCCCGTTCGAGGCGCCCGGGCTGGACGAGCAGCGGCTCGACGACGCGCTCGACGGCGTCCCGGACGACGACCCGGAACCGCCGGGCGGGGGCGGCGCCCCGCCCGCCGAGGCGGAGGCGGACGCGGACGTGCCGGCGCCCGACCGGTCCGCGCAGGAG
>JALYMN010000385.1 GCA_030773675.1 Actinomycetota bacterium | reverse complement strand
GGCGTGGACCCCGGCGTCGGTGCGCCCGGCCACGGTGAGCCGCGGCGACGGGCCGCGCAGCAGCACCGCCAGCACCCGCTCCAGCTCGCCCTGCACGCTGCGCGCGTGCGCCTGCGCCGCCCAGCCGGAGAAGGCCGTGCCGTCGTAGGCGACGTCCAGGCGCACCCGGACCAGACCCGCGGCCGGGGCGTGCCCGACGGCCCGGTCCAGCCCGCCGTCCGGCCGGTCACGACGGAGCCCGCCCTCCCCTGGTGCGGAGAGGACGGGCTCGTCAGGGCCGTGCGTGGCTACCTGCCGTCCTGCTCGCCGTCCTGCGAGGACTCCTCGCCAGGGCCGGCCTGCGCGCCCTCCGCCTCGTCGACGGAGCTGTCCTGCTCGGCCGCGCCGCCGGGGACCTCGGCGGGCGCGTCGGTCGTGGTCCCGCCGGCCGCGCCGGCCTCGCTCCCACTCTCCACCGGCGACCCGCTCTCGTCGGCGTCCCCGCCCTCGACCTGCGCCCGCACCTCGGCGTCGACCGCCGCGGCGGTCGGGCTCTCGGTGGTGAGGTCAGCCGCGGCCTCGGCGGTCGCCGCGGTCACCGGGCGCGCCGGGGCGACCTGGGTGCCCCGGGCCCGCTCGGCCTCGCCGACCGCCTGCTGGGCGACGGTCAGCGCCTCGACGAGCTCGATGAGCGCCATCGGCGCGTTGTCGCCCTTGCGCGGGCCGAGCTTGACGATGCGCGTGTAGCCGCCCGGCCGGTTCTCGTAGCGGGGGCCGATCTCGGCGAACAGCGTGTGCACCACGGACTTGTCGCGGAGCACCTTGAGCACCTGGCGACGGGCGTGCAGGTCGCCGCGCCTGCCGAAGGTGACCAGCTTCTCGGCGTACGGCCGCAGGCGCTTGGCCTTGGCCTCGGTGGTGGTGATCCGACCGTGCTCGAACAGCGACGTGGCGAGGTTCGCCAGCATGAGCCGCTCGTGGGCCGGGCCGCCGCCGAGGCGCGGACCCTTGGGAGGCGTGGGCATCGTGCTTCTCCTGTCGGAGCGGGAGCCCGGGCGGGCTCCGTGGGGGCGCCGCCGCGGTCGCGGGGGCCCGGGTCGTGCGGGGCGTGCTGGTCGCGCGGCGAGAGCTGCTGCAGCTGCTAGAGCTGTTCGGTCTCGGCGTAGGACTGGCCGTCGTCGTCGCCGCCGACCGCCGCGCCCTCAGAGAAGTTGGGCTGGCCGAACTCGTCGGTGCCGTAGGTGTCGACGACGTCGCGCGGGTCGAAGCCGGGCGGGCTGTCCTTGAGCGCCAGACCCATGCCGTGCAGCTTGACCTTGACCTCGTCGATCGACTTCGCGCCGAAGTTGCGGATGTCGAGCAGGTCGGCCTCCGAGCGGCTGACCAGCTCGCCGACGCTGTGGATGCCCTCGCGCTTGAGGCAGTTGTAGGAGCGGACGGTCAGGTCCATCTCCTCGATCGGCAGGGCGAGGTCGGCGGCCAGCGCGGCGTCGGTCGGCGACGGGCCGATGTCGATGCCCTCGGCCTCGGCGTTGAGCTCCTGGGCCAGGCCGAACAGGCCGACCAGCGTCCTGCCGGCGGAGGCGATCGCGTCGCGCGGGGTCATGCCGGGCTTGGTCTCGACGTCGAGCACGAGCCGGTCGAAGTCGGTGCGCTGCTCGACGCGGGTGGCCTCGACCTTGTAGGTCACCTTGAGGACCGGCGAGTAGATGGAGTCGACGGGGATGCGCCCGATCTCCTGGCCGACCTGCTTGTTCTGGACGGCGGAGACGTAGCCGCGCCCGCGCTCGACGGTCAGCTCGATCTCGAGCCGCCCCTTGCCGTTGAGCGTCGCGATGTGCAGGTCGGGGTTGTGCACCTCGACGCCGGCGGGCGGGGCGATGTCGCCGGCGGTGACCGGGCCGGGGCCCTGCTTGCGCAGGTACATCACGACCGGCTCGTCGCTCTCGCTGGAAACGACGAGCTCCTTGAGGTTCAGGATGAGGTCGGTGACGTCCTCCTTGACGCCGGGCACCGTGGTGAACTCGTGCAGGACCCCGTCGATCCGGATGCTCGTCACCGCGGCGCCGGGGATCGACGACAGCAGGGTGCGGCGGAGCGAGTTGCCGAGGGTGTAGCCGAAGCCCGGCTCGAGCGGCTCGAGGACGAACCGCGAGCGGTGCTCGCTGACCTGCTCCTCGGTGAGGGTCGGGCGCTGTGCGATGAGCACGTGGTGTCCTTCCGGGACCGCGGCGACCGTCATATGACGCCGCGAAGCACGCCCACCTCCCGGTGGACGTGCGCTGCCCGGCCGGGGCCTCCGTCTGCCCCGGCCGGGTCCTGCCTCACTTGCTGTAGAGCTCGACGATCAGCTGCTCCTGCACCGGCGTGTCGATGACCTGGCGCTGCGGCAGGGCGTGGACGAGCACGCGCATCTGGCTGGAGATGACCTCCATCCAGGCGGGCGAGGGCCGGTCCCCGGCGGTCTCACGCGCGATGACGAACGGCGTGAGCTCGCGGCTCTTCGGCCGGATCTCCACGATGTCGTTGGCGCTGACGCGGTAGGACGGGATGTCGACCTTCTTGCCGTTCACCAGCACGTGGCCGTGCCGGACGGCCTGCCGGGAGGCGTCGCGGCTGGGGGCGAACCCCGCGCGGTAGACGACGTTGTCGAGCCGGCTCTCGAGGATGACAAGCAGGTTCTCGCCGGTCTTGCCGGCCTTCTTGTTGGCCTCCTCGTAGTAGCCGCGGAACTGCTTCTCGAGGACGCCGTAGATGCGCGCCGTCTTCTGCTTCTCGCGCTTCTGCAGCAGGTACTCGGAGTCCTTGGTGCGACCGCGGCCGTGCTCGCCCGGCGGGTAGGGGCGGATCTCGATCGGGCACTTCGGGGACTCGCACTTGCTGCCCTTGAGGAACAGCTTCATCTTCTCGCGACGGCAGCGGCGGCAGTCGGCACCCGTATAGCGGGCCATGTCTTCGGTAGCTCCTGTCTCAGACTCGACGCCGCTTGGGCGGACGGCAGCCGTTGTGGGGCACGGGGGTCACGTCGCTGATCGAGCCGACCTCGAGCCCGGCGGCCTGCAGCGAGCGGATGGCGGTCTCACGACCCGAACCCGGGCCCTTGACGAAGACGTCGACCTTCTTCATGCCGTGCTCCTGCGCCTTGCGAGCGCAGTTCTCCGCGGCCATCTGGGCGGCGAACGGCGTGGACTTGCGCGAGCCCTTGAAGCCGACGTGGCCGGCGGAGGCCCAGCTGATGACGTTGCCCTGCGGGTCCGTGATCGAGACGATCGTGTTGTTGAACGTCGACTTGATGTGGG
>JALYMN010000384.1 GCA_030773675.1 Actinomycetota bacterium | reverse complement strand
CACGCAGGGCACGTCGGCGCGCGCGGTTATAGGAGGTGTTGGCGTAGGTGCAGTGCGCGCAGCGGCAACCCAGGGAGTAGGTGCTGGCGCTGGCGTGCTCCCCGGTGTGCTGTCGGCCGTTCGTTAGCGTCTTGACGAAGCGCCCGGCCGGACGCGGTTCGGCGGCGAGCCGGGTCTGCCACTCGGCCTCCCACCCCGCGGTCGCCTCGGCGTCGCGGCGGGCCCGCCAGGCGGCGTGCTCGGCGCGGACCCGGTCGGCGTGGAAGAGCAGGTCCGCTGGCCCGAGGCGGTGGGTGGCGATGTGCTCGAGTAGCCGCCGGGCGACCGGGGCGCTGAGGTCGACCCGGCGGTCCTCGGCGCCCTTGGTGTAGTGCTTGCGCTCGACGACGTCGCCGCTGGTGCTGAACTGCTCGCCGGGCCAGGTCACCACCGTCTCGACCTTGACGTACACCGGAGTGCGGTTCACCACGTGCCCGGCCCGCAGGTCGGTGAGCTCGCCCCACCGCAGCCCGGTGTCGATCGCCACATCGACCAGCAGCTGCGTCTCCGAGCCGTAGTCGTGGAACTCGCGCCGCAGCTGCGGCCACTGCTCGGGCTTGAGCACCGGCCGGCGGCGGCGCAGCGGGGCGCGTGCCGGACCTCGCACGACGTGCACCGGGTTGCTCGGCCGCAGGCCGCTGTCCACGGCCCACTGCAGCACCGACGACAGGGTGGCGCGGTGGGCGATGCGGCTGCGCAGCGGGCGGCCAGCCTGCTGCGTCTCAGTCATCCACGCCCCGATCATCGCCGGCGTGATGTCGGCGACCGGGACGGCGCCGAAGCGGGGGATGAGGTGGGCGCGCACGTGTGAGGTGTAGCTCTTGCGGGTCGAGGCGGCGAGCTGCTGGGTCGCCAGGTACTCCTCGGCGACCTCGGCGAACGGTCGCCGACCGGCGCGTGGGTCGCCCCCCGGTGCGCCGCGGCGGGCGGCGGTCTCGGCGTGCTGCCAGGCGTCGGTCGCCAGCGCGAAGGTGTCGAAGGTGCCGAGCTGGACCCTGGCGCCGCTCAGCACCGCCACGGCCTGGTAGCGGGTGCCTCGAGTGCGGCTGGCTCGCTTGCGGACGAAGCCCACGAGCACCCCCTAGCCTGACGCCATGACCCCGGATCTGACCACTCACCCTAGCGTCGTTTTGGCACTGGTTTGGCACTGGCAGACCACTCCTCTGGGTTCACCTGGGTGCACAACACTCAAGATCACAACGCCGTGACCAGCGACGATAGGAAGCGATCATGACTCGTGTAGGTATTCCGCGCGAGGTGAAGGACCACGAGTACCGCGTGGCGATCACCCCGTCAGGCGTCCACGAGCTCGTCGCGCACGGCCACGACGTGCTGGTCGAGAAGGAGGCCGGTGCGGGGTCGTCGATCCTCGACGACGAGTACGTCGCCGCCGGCGCCCGCCTGCTCGGCCACGCCGACGACGTCTGGGCCGAGGCCGACCTCCTGCTCAAGGTCAAGGAGCCGGTCGAGGAGGAGTACCCGCGGCTGCGCGAGGACCAGGTGCTGTTCACCTACCTGCACCTCGCGGCGTCCCGGGCCTGCACCGACGCGCTGCTCGCCTCGTGCACGACCGCGGTGGCCTACGAGACGGTGCAGCTGCCCGACCGCTCGCTGCCGCTGCTCGCCCCCATGTCCGAGGTCGCCGGCCGGATGGCGCCGCAGGTCGGCGCGCACTGCCTCGAGCGCGGCCAGGGCGGCCGGGGCGTGCTCATGGGCGGGGTCTCGGGCGTGCACGCGGCCCGCGTCGTCGTCCTCGGCGCCGGGGTCTCCGGCATGAACGCCGCCGCCATCGCCCTCGGCATGCAGGCCACGGTGCAGCTGCTCGACAAGAACGTCGCCAAGCTGCGCGAGGCCGACCGCATCTACCAGGGCCACCTGCAGACGGTGGCGTCCAACGCGCTCGAGGTCGAGCGGGCGTGCCTGGACGCCGACCTTGTCATCGGCGCCGTGCTCGTGCCCGGCGCCAAGGCGCCGACGCTGGTCAGCGACGACCTCGTCCGCGCGATGAAGCCCGGCGCGGTGCTCGTCGACATCAGCGTCGACCAGGGCGGCTGCTTCGAGTCCACCCGCCCGACCACCCACTCCGACCCGACCTTCGAGGTCGGCGGGTGCCTGTTCTACTGCGTCGCCAACATGCCCGGCGCCGTGCCGCACACCTCGACGTACGCGCTGACCAACGTCACGCTGCCGTACGTCGTGGAGATCGCCGACCGGGGGCTGCGGGCCGCGGTGGAGCAGGACCCGGCGCTCGCGCTCGGCGTCAGCACCGTCGCCGGGCAGGTCGTGTCCGCCCCGGTGGGCGAGGCCCACGGGCTGCCGGTCGCCGACCTCCGCGAGGTCCTCGTCTGACCGGGGCCACGTCCACGGACACGTCCACGTCCACCCGCAGCGCGGCCGGGCGGGTCGTCGGCGCCTACCTGGACCACCTGAGCGTGGAGCGCGGCCTGGCCGAGAACACCCTCGTGTCCTACCGGCGCGACCTCGGCCGCTACCTGCAGGCGCTGGCGGCGCGCGGCATCGGCGACCTCGGCGCGGTGGGGGAGTCCGACGTCGCCGACTTCCTCGCCGGGCTGCGGCAGGGTGACGAGCAGCACCCCCCGCTGTCGGCGACGTCGGCCGGACGCGCGGTCGTCGCCGTCCGCGGGCTGCACCGGTTCGCCCACCGCGAGGGGGTGACGCAGGACGACCCGGCGCGCGAGGTCCGCCCGCCCGTGCCGGCCCGGCGGCTCCCGCGGGCCATCACGGTCGAGGAGGTCGAGCGGCTGCTCGACGCCGCGGGAGCCGACCAGACCCCGCTCGCCCTGCGCGACCGCGCGCTGCTCGAGCTGCTCTACTCGACCGGCGCGCGCATCTCCGAGGCCGTCGGCCTCGACGTCGACGACCTCGAGCGCGGCATCGGGCTCGTGCGGGTCGACGGCAAGGGCGGCAAGCAGCGCATGATCCCCGTCGGGTCCTACGCCCGCTCGGCGGTCGACGCCTACCTCGTCCGGGCGCGGCCGGCGCTCGCCGCGACCGGTAGGGGCACGCCCGCCCTGTTCCTGAACGCCCGCGGCGGCCGGCTGTCCCGGCAGAGCGCCTGGACGGTGCTGCGCGCCGCGGTGACGCGCGCCGGCCTGGACGTCGAGGTGTCGCCGCACACGCTCCGGCACTCCTTCGCGACGCACCTGCTCGACGGCGGCGCCGACGTGCGGGTCGTGCAGGAGCTGCTCGGCCACGCCTCGGTGACCACCACGCAGGTGTACACGCTGGTCACCGTCGACCGGCTTCGCGAGGTGTACGCCGCCGCGCACCCCCGCGCCCGGCGCTGAGCGACAGGCCGTGCGCGGTCGTTGCCCGGCCGTCCGGCCCGCCCGTAGTCTCCGCGCCGCACGCAGCCCCGTCGGACAGGAGCCCGCCCGCTCGTGAGCACGTCCGACCAGCCGGCGCGGCGCCTGCGCGGGCGGAGCACCCCGTCGTCCGCCTGGGCCTGGAACCTGTCGTCCGCCCCGTCGCGGGCCTGCCCGCCGCCGGCGCTGCTGCGCCGGTGGTGCCGTGCCACGTCCTGCCACAGCCGCCTCCGCCCGCTCGGCCGCTGCGGCGCGGCTCGGGACCGGCCCGGGCACGGGCTGCGCGGGCGCTGAGGTGCTCTACGCGCTCGAGGACCCGTTCTCACTGCTCGTCCTGGCCCTGTCGTTCCTCACCGCCTCGGTGCTGGCCGGCTGGACGAGCGCCCTCCTCGCCGCCCGCGCGGGGGAGACGCACCTGCGCGCCGAGGGTCGGCTGCGGCCCGACCCGCGGCGGCACGTCGACCCGTTCGGCGCCGTGGCCGCCGTCCTCAGCGGGCTCGGCTGGCCGCGGCCCGTGCCAGTGCCGCGCGCTCCCCGCGGCCAGCTGCTGCGCGTCACCCTCGCCGGGCCCCTGCTGCTGCTCGCCGTCGGCGCCGGTCTGCTCGTCGGGTTCGCCCTCGTCGAGGGGCCGGTCGCCGGCGCGAGCACGGTCCTGCTCAAGACGGGTGTGACCGGAGGCGGGCTGCTGCCGCGCGCCCTGCTGCTGTCGGGCCTGATGCACCTGTTCGTCGGGCTGCTGTGCCTGGTGCCGCTGCCCCCGATGCCCGGCGGGCAGCTGCTGTTCGGGCTCGCTCCGCGCACGCGCGGATGGCAGCAGGCCGAGACCTACCTGGTCGAGCGCAACCTGGGCGTCGTCGCCGTCCTCGTGCTGCTGCTGTTCTCGCTCGGCGGGCCGCAGCCGCTGCTGCTCGCGGTCCTGACCGCCGTCGGCCGGCCGCTCGTCGCGCTGGTCACCGGCGCATGACCGCCCCCGCGCTCCCGCCGTTCCAGGTCCGCCTGGAGGGTTTCGAGGGGCCGTTCGACCTGCTGCTCCAGCTCATCGGCAAGCACCAGCTCGACGTCACCGAGCTCGCCTTGTCGCAGGTGACCGACGACTTCATCGCCCACATCCGCGCCGCCGGCGACGCGTGGGACCTCGGTCAGGCCACCGAGTTCCTCGTCGTCGCGGCGACCCTGCTCGACCTCAAGGCGGCCCGGCTGCTGCCCGGCGCGGAGGTGGAGGACGAGGAGGACCTCGCCCTGCTCGAGGCCCGCGACCTGCTGTTCGCCCGGCTGCTGCAGTACCGCGCGTACAAGCAGGCGGCCGAGCACCTCGGCGGGCTGTGGGCGCAGGGCTCCCGCCGGGTGCCGCGCCAGGTCGCGCTCGAGCCGCGGTACGCCGGCCTGCTCCCGGAGGTGCTGCTCGGCCTCCGCCCCCAGGAGTTCGCCGCGCTCGCCGCCCGGGTCCTCGCGCCTCGGCCCGAGCCCACCGTGGCGGTCGACCACGTCCACGGCGGCACCGTCAGCGTCCCGGAGCAGTCGGCGCTGGTGCAGGCCCAGCTGCGTCGCAGCGGCGGCGCGTCCTTCCGCGCGCTCACCGCCGACTGCGCCGGCACGCTCGAGGTCGTCGCCCGCTTCCTCGCGCTGCTCGAGCTCTACCGCGACGGGGTCGTGGCCTTCGAGCAGGCGCACGCCCTCGGCGAGCTGCACGTGCGCTGGACCGGCCCGGCCGACGTCCCGGAGCAGCAGGCGTGAGCGAGCCGGCGGCCGGTCCGCCCCTGCCCGCCCAGCTCGAGGCGCTGCTGCTCGTGACCGACGAGCCGGTCGCGGCGGGCACGCTGGCCGCCGTCTGCGAGCAGTCCGTCGCCGCGGTGGAGGCCGCGCTCGCCGCGCTCGCCGCCGAGTACGACGCGCACGGCCGCGGCTTCGACCTGCGCGAGTCGGAGGCCGGCTGGCGGCTCTACACCCGCGACGCCTGCTCCGATGTCGTGGAGCGCTACGTGCATGACGGCCAGGCGGCGCGACTCACCTCCGCCGCGCTGGAGACGCTCGCCGTCATCGCCTACCGCCAGCCCGTCAGCCGCTCGCGGATCAGTGCGGTGCGCGGCGTCAACGTCGACGGGGTCGTCCGGACGCTGCTGGCCCGAGGGCTCGTCACCGAGGCCGGCGCCGACCCGGCGTCCGGCGCCGCCCTCTACCGCACGACGCCGCTGCTGCTCGAGAAGCTCGGCCTGCGCGCGCTGGACGAGCTGCCCCCGCTCGCCCCCCTGCTGCCCGAGCTCGACGAGCTCGAGGAAGAGCCGGGCCTGCCCTGAGCATTGGACCGTCCATGGAGTCCGAGCTGCAGTCCGCCAGGCACGACGACACCTCCGGCGTCCGGCTCCAGAAGGTGCTGGCCAACGCCGGTCTCGGGTCCCGGCGGGCCTGCGAGGCCCTCATCGACCAGGGACGGGTGTCGGTCAACGGTGAGCCGGTCCGCGAGCAGGGGCGGCGGGTCGACCCGGAGAGCGACGTCGTCCGGGTCGACGACATGCGCATCACCACCGCCAGCGGGCTCACCTACCTTGCGCTGAACAAGCCGGTCGGGATGGTGTCGGCGATGTCCGACCCGGAGGGACGGCCGACGGTCGGCGACCTCGTCGTCGGGCGCAAGGACCGCCTGTTCCACGTCGGGCGCTTGGACGTCGACACCGAGGGCCTGCTGCTGCTCATGAACGACGGCGAGCTGGCGCACCGGCTTACCCACCCGTCCTACGTCGTGCCCAAGACCTACCTCGCCGAGGTGATCGGGCCGATCGCGCGCGACGTCGGGCGGCGGCTGCGGGCCGGCGTCGACCTCGAGGACGGGCTCGTCGCCGTCGACGACTTCAAGCTCGTCAGCTCCTACGCCAACCGCGTGCTCGTCGAGGTCGTGCTGCACGAGGGCCGCAAGCACGTCGTCCGGAGGCTGCTGGCCGAGGTGGGCCACCCGGTCCAGCGGCTGGTGCGCACGGCCGTCGGGCCGGTGACGCTCGGCTCACAGCGTTCGGGGAAGCTGCGGCCGCTGACCCGCGACGAGGTCGGCGCGCTGCACGCCCTGGTCGGGCTGTAGCGCGCAGCCCCGTCGGTAGGGTCGCACCGGTACGAGGAGGGAGCGGCGAGGAGGCGGGATGGCGGTCCGTGCGGTGCGCGGTGCGACGCAGGTCGACGAGGACGACCGGGCGCTGGTGCTCGACGCCACCACCGAGCTGCTCGTCGCGGTCCTGCAGCGCAACGACCTCGACCCCGACGACCTCATCAGCGTGATCTTCACGGCCACGCCCGACCTGCGCGCCGAGTTCCCCGCCTACGCCGCCCGCCAGATGGGGATCACCGACGTCCCGTTGCTGTGCGCCACCGAGATCGCGGTGCCCGGCTCGATGCCGCGGGTGCTGCGCCTGCTCGCGCACGTCGAGACCGACCTGCCCCGGGCGCAGGTGCGCCACGTCTACCTGCGCGGCGCCGCCGGGCTGCGCACCGACCTGCCCACGTGAGCGACGGTGGCTGACCTGCTCGTCGTGGGGAGCGGGCTGATCGGCACCAGCGTGGGCCTGGCGCTGCGCGACGAGCGCGACGTCGTCCTGACCGACGCCGACTCCGACACCCTTGCCCGGGCGGTACGCCGCGGCGCGGGCCGGCCCTGGGACGGCGCCGAGCGCGCCGACCTGGCGCTGGTCTGCGTGCCGGTCGCGGCCACCGCCGCTGTGCTCACCGGGCTCGCC
>JALYMN010000383.1 GCA_030773675.1 Actinomycetota bacterium | reverse complement strand
GGCCGCGGCCACCTCTGCGAGGAGCCCGTCGAGGGGGACGGAGCGCTGCGCGCCGGTGCGCAGGTCCTTCAGCTGGACGGTGCCCGCGGCCAGGTCGCGGTCGCCCAGGACCACCGCGCACGGCGCGCCGCTGCGGTCGGCGGCCTTCATCGCCCCTTTGAGCCCCCGGTCGCCGTAGGCCAGGTCGGCCCGGACCCCCCCCTCGCGCAGGCGGTGCACGAGGACCGCGGCGCGGCGCTTGGCGGCGGCACCCAGCGGCACGAGGAACACCTCGGCGCGCGGCTCGGCGGGAGCGGGCAGGCCCTCGGCCTCGAGCGCCAGCAGGGTGCGCTCGACGCCGAGCGCCCAGCCGACGCCCGGCAGCGGCGGCCCGCCGATGTCCTCCGACAGCCCGTCGTAGCGACCGCCGCCCCCGACCGCGGACTGCGCGCCCAGGCCGTCGTGGACGAACTCGAACGTGGTGCGCATGTAGTAGTCGAGCCCGCGGACCAGCCGCGGCGCCGGCTCGAAGGGCACCCCGAGGTCGCTGAGCAGCCCCTCGACCTCCGCGGCGTGCGCGGCGCACGCCGCGCACAGCGCCTCGGGCATGAGGGGGGCGCCGGCCAGCCGAGCCTGTACCTCGGGGCGCTTGTCGTCGAGCACGCGCAGCGGGTTCAGGCGCGCCCGCTCGCGGGTCGCCTCGTCGAGGTCGAGCCCGGCCAGGAACGCGCTGAGCCGCTCCCGGTAAGCGGGTCGGCACGCCCGGTCGCCCAGCGAGGTGAGCAGCAGCCGCACCCGGGTGAGCCCGAGCCCGGCGTACGCCGACCAGGCCAGCGCGACCACCTCGGCGTCCAGTGCGGGGTCCTGGGTGCCCAGCGCCTCCACCCCGACCTGCTGGAACTGCCGGTACCGGCCGGCCTGGGGCCGCTCGGCGCGGAACATCGGCCCGGCGTAGCGCAGCTTGACGGGCAGCTGGCCCAGGTGCAGTCCGTGCTCCAGAGCGGCGCGCAGGACGCCGGCGGTGCCCTCCGGGCGCAGGGTGAGCGAGCGACCGCCGCGGTCGGAGAAGGTGAACATCTCCTTGCTCACGACGTCGGTGCTCTCCCCGACGCCGCGGACGAACAGCTCGGTGTCCTCGAACACCGGCGCCTCGGTGTAGCCGTAGCCGGCCCGCGCGGCAGGTGCGAGCAGCGCGTCGCGGACCAGCGGGAACGGCTGGCCCGGCAGCACGTCGTACGTGCCCTTGGGGGCGCGGAACACCTCACAGCCCCCGGGACGGCGGCGGAACAGGGCTGCCGGCAAGCCCCTGCAGGAAGGGGTTGCCCGCCCGCTCGCGGCCGATCGTCGTCGCCGGCCCGTGCCCCGGCAGGACGACGGTGTCGTCCGGCAGCGGCAGGACGGCGCCCGCGAGCGAGCGCTGCATCTGCTCCCACGACCCGCCGGGCAGGTCGGTGCGGCCGATCGAGCCGGCGAACAGCACGTCGCCGCTGAACAGCACGGGCGCGGCCGCCTCGCCGCCCGCCTCGTCGCCGGGCAGGCGGAACATGACCGACCCCGGCGTGTGGCCGGGGGCCCAGTCGGTGGAGACGCGCAGGCCGGCCACCTCGAGCGGGACCTCCGGGTCGAGCAGCGCCACGTCGGACGGCCGGGTCCACTGCAGCCGCCCGCCGAACATCTGCGCGCTCTGCGCCGACAGCCCTCGCATCGGGTCGGTGAGCAGGACGTCGTCGGCGGGGTGCACGTACGCCGGGATGCCGCGCGCCCCGCAGACCGGCGTCACCGAGAACGTGTGGTCGAGGTGGCCGTGGGTGAGCAGGACGGCGACGGGGTTGAGGTCGTGGGCGCGCAGCAGGGCGTCCAACGGCTCCTCGACGCCGATGCCTGGGTCGACCACGACGCAGTCGGCGCCCTCGCCAGCCGCGACGACGTAGCAGTTGGTGTCGAAGGCGGCGGCGGGGAACCCGCGGACCAGCACGTGACGTCTCCTTCTCCGGACGGGCTGCGCGGACGCTCAGCCGGGACTCAACGACGAGCAGGCGGGGCCGACAGGGCAGCGGAGGCAGCTCGCCGCGGCGCGCGCACGGGGTCCGACCCTACCGGCGCGGCGCGCGCCTCCGGGACGTCGCGGGGCTCCGGCCCGGCGAGCCCTAAGATCACGAGGGGGCCGACGGCCCCGGCGACAGCAGGAGGACGTGTGTCGGCCACCAAGCGGGAGAAGGAGCTGGCCCGGCAGCGGGCGGAGCGGCAGGCGGCGCGCGCCGCGGCGCTCGCCGCGCGCAAGCGGCAGCGCAACGCGGTGCTCGGG
>JALYMN010000382.1 GCA_030773675.1 Actinomycetota bacterium | reverse complement strand
CCGCCGGACCCCGCACCGCCCTGCCGCTTCCCTGGCCGCGCGACGCCGCCGCCCCGCCCCTCGCGGAGCGGACGCCGTCCGGGCAGGCGGAGCCCCGCTGACCGTGTGACCGAGCCGTCGGCGTGCGACGGCGCATCGCGGGTAGCCGCAGGTCATGAGAGAGAGCCTGCGCCTGGGTCGCGTGGCGGGGGTGCCGGTCGGCGTCAACGCCAGCGTGCTCGTCATCGTCCTGATCATCGGGGCCGGACTGGCGACCGGCCGCTTCCCGCTGCTGTTCCCGGGCCGCAGCACGGGGGCGTACGTCGCGGCCGCCGTCGTCGCCGCCGTCGCCTTCCTCGTCTCGCTGCTGGCGCACGAGGTCGCGCACGCCGTGGTGGCCCGGCGCAACGGTGTCGAGGTCGAGGGCATCACGCTGTGGCTGCTCGGCGGTGTCGCCAAGCTGCGCGGCGAGGCGCCGACGCCCGGCGCGGACTTCCGGATCGCCGGCGTGGGGCCGCTGACCAGCGCGGTCCTGTCGGGAGCGTTCGCCCTGGCGGCGCTCGGCGCGCTCGCGGCCGGGGTGAGCGGGCTGCCGCTCGCGGTACTGCAGTACCTCGCCGTCGTCAACCTCTCGCTGGCGGTGTTCAACCTGCTCCCGGCCACCCCGTTGGACGGCGGACGCCTGCTCCGCGCCCTGCTCTGGTGGCGCTCGGGCGACCAGCACGCCGCGGCGGCGCGGGCCGCGCGGGTCGGCCGGCTGGCCGGCTTCGGCTTCGTCGCGCTCGGCGCGCTCCAGCTGGTCACCGGCCGCGGCCTGGGCGGCCTGTGGCTCGCCCTCATCGGGCTGTTCATCGTCAACGCGGCGACCGCCGAGGAGCAGTCCGCGACCCTGTCCCGACGGCTGGGGGGGCTGAAGGTGGGCGCGGTCATGTCCAGCCCGGTGCAGACCGCGCCGCCCGACGTCACCGTCGACCGCTTCCTGCACGACGTCGTCCTCGTGCAGCGCTTCAGCACCTACCCGCTCACCGACGTCCGCGGCGCACTGGTGGGGCTCGTCACGCTGAACCGGCTGCGCTCGGTGCCGGCGAGGGCCCGGGCGACCACCCGGCTGGCCGACGTCGCGTGCCCGGTGGAGCAGATCGTCGTGGCCCGGCCGGACGAGCCGCTCACCGGTGTCCTTCCCCGGCTGTCGGA
The DNA here is from genome assembly GCA_030773675.1 of Actinomycetota bacterium. Next base: position 3,490 of record JALYMN010000382.1, on the reverse strand, counting down.
GTGCGCGGACGGCCGGGTGGTCGTCGTCGACGGCGACCGGGTGGTCGGCGTCCTGTCGCCCAGCGACGTCGCGCGCACACTGCAGCTCACCGAGCTCGCGGTGGACCCGTACCCGACCGGCAGCGCGGACGTCAGCGGCATGGCCGCGCAGCCTCGGCGCTGAGCCGGAGCGCGGCAGCGCGGCTCCGCGTCGAGCAGGGCGCCGGCCGTCCGTCCCGCGCTGCGTGGTGCGCGCGACCGGCCGACGTCCTGACCGAGACCCTCCGGGTCACGCTGCCGGCGAGCCGTCGCGCCCGGCGGCCCGCAGCTCCCGGCGCAGCTCGGGCGGCAGGGCGAACAGCAGGTGCTCCTCCGCGGCCCGGACCTCGCGCACGTCGCCGTAGCCCCGCTCGGCCAGCCAGTCCATGACCTCGCGGACGAGCACCTCGGGCACCGACGCGCCGCTGGTCAGGCCCACCGTGCCGACGCCGTCCAGCCAGGCCTCGTCGATGTCGGCGGCGCAGTCGACCAGGTGCGCCGCGCCGGCGCCGGCGTCGAGCGCCACCTCCACCAGTCGCACCGAGTTGGAGGAGTTGCGCGACCCCACGACCAGCACGACGTCGGAGTCGCGCGCGATCTGCTTGACCGCCGTCTGCCGGTTCTGCGTGGCGTAGCAGATGTCCGCGGACGGCGGCCCCTGCAGCAGCGGGAAGCGCGCGCGCAGCGCGGCGACCGTCGTCTCGGTCTCGTCGACCGACAGCGTGGTCTGGGACAGGTAGGCGACCTTCTCGGGGTCGCGCACCTCGACGGCGGCGGCCTCCGCCGGCCCGTCGACGAGGTGGATGCGGTCGGGCGCCTGCCCGGTGGTGCCGACGACCTCCTCGTGCCCCTCGTGGCCGATGAGCACGATGTCGACGTCCTCGGCGGCGAAGCGGCGGGCCTCGTTGTGCACCTTGGTGACCAGCGGGCAGGTCGCGTCGATGGTCCGGAGGCTGCGCGCCGCGGCCTCGGCGTGCACGGTGGGGGCGACGCCGTGCGCGGAGAACACCACCGTGGCGCCCTCGGGCACCCGGTCGGTCTCGTCGACGAACACGGCGCCCTGCACCTCCAGCGTGCGCACCACGTGGGCGTTGTGGACGATCTGCTTGCGCACGTACACGGGTGGGCCGTAAAGCTCGAGCGCCTTCTCGACGGTGAGCACCGCGCGGTCGACACCGGCGCAGTAGCCCCGCGGTGCTGCGACGAGGACCGTCTTGGTCGGGGCCGGCGCGCTCATGCCCCCCAGGCTACGTGCGGCTGCCCTGCCTCGCGGCCGGAGCGGACGACGGTGCCGCGCGTCACCGCAGGGCTGCTCACGGTTCGCGCGCTGCCGCCGGGGCAAGGCTGGGGGGTCCTGACCCGTACCGGAGGGCTCCTCAGCATGACCCGTCCCCTTCCCACCCCGCTCGCTGCCGCGATCGGTCTGGTCCCCACCGTGCTCGGCGGGGTCCGGAGCCTGCCCGGCCGGGTCGTGCAGCTGCCGGTGCTGGCGGTGAGCGGCGCGTTGAGCACGCTCGACACAACCCGGCGCGGCTACGACGACCTCGCCCAGCGCGGCGAGCGGCTCGTCGCCCGGCTGCGCGGCGTGTCGCTCGACGACGTCGAGGACCGGGTCGAGGGCGCGCTGCAGGGCACCCCGGTCGCCGGGCTCTACGACCGGGTGGAGGACACGCTCGAGGACGCCGCCGAAGCCGGCGGGAGCGCCGTCCGGTCACTCGCCGGCGGTGCGGCGAGCGCGGCGCAAGGGGCGGCGTCCGCCGTCCGCGAGGGGACGCCGGCAGCTGCCGGGACCGCTGTCCAGCAGGCCGCGGACGCCGCCGGGTCGGCGGTGCAGGACGTCGCGCCCGAGCAGCCCGAGGCGCCCGAGGCCGAGCAGCCGAAGGGCCGCCCGACGCCCCGCGCGACCCAGCCCGACGACACCCGCATCGACACCGCAGCCACCCCCGAGGTCGTCCAGACGGTCGAGCGGGTCGCCGCAGGCACAGGAGGACGTGTGCTCGAGCACGACGAGCTGCCGCTGGCGGACTACGACCACATGACGCTCGGCTCGCTGCGCGGGCGGATGCGCTCGCTCACCGTCGAGCAGCTGGTGCAGCTGCGCGACTACGAGAAGGCGCACGCCGACCGGCTGCCGGTCGTCACGATGCTGGACAACCGCATCGCCAAGCTGTCGACCGACCCGAGCGCGACCCCCACCGGCAAGACCGACGCCCCGGTGCCCGAACTGCTGCCCAGCCAGATCGCGCAGGCCGGCAGCTCGGTCTCCCCCGCGACGTCCGGGCCGAAGATCAACCCGCCGAGCCAGGGCGACCCGACCAACCCGGCCCAGCCACGCTCCACGGGCTGAGCGAGCCGTTCCCGGAGGCCGTCCCGCGTCGCGGGCCGGCCTCCGTGGCGTCGCGGGTCGCGGGGTCGCGTGACGTGAACGCGCGGGCCGGTATCGTCGCTGGCAGGGCACGTCGACCGCCCGGAGCAGCGCGAGCGCGACCTGCGCCCTGCCCGAGCGTGCCGCGCGGGGCGGAGGTCGCCACTCAGCATGCGCGGCCACACCACGAGCCGTACCTGCCGCAGTGCCACCGCGCTGCGGTGGGACGGCGCGCGACGCGCAACCTACGCTCTGACGCCGTGGGCCTGAGCAGCAGCGCGGAGCAGCCGCTGCCGGTCCGGACGGTGGCCCGCTCGATCGGCGAGTGGGTCGCCCGCCTCGGCCGCGTGTGGGTCGAGGGCCAGGTCACCGAGCTGACCCGGCGTCCCGGGACGGTGTTCCTCACCCTGCGCGACCCGGTGGCCGACGTGAGCCTGCGGGTCACCTGCGCCCGCGCGGTGTGCGACACGGTGCAGCCTCCGCTGGTGGAGGGGGCCCGGGTCGTCGTCCACGGCAAGCCGGACTTCTACCTGGCCCGCGGGACGCTCAGCCTCACCGCGCTGGACGTCCGCCCGGTCGGCGTCGGCGAGCTGCTGGCCCGGCTGGAGCGGCTCAAGGGGCTGCTGGCCGCGGAGGGCATGTTCGCGCCGGAGCGCAAGCGCCCGCTGCCCTTCCTCCCGGGCGTGGTCGGCCTCGTCACCGGGCGGGCGAGCGCGGCGGAGCGCGACGTGCTCGAGGTCGCCCGCCGGCGCTGGCCCGCCGTGCGGTTCGACGTGCGCCACGTCGCGGTGCAGGGACACCTCGCCGTCGCCCAGGTCGTCGAGGCGGTCCGCTCGCTCGACGGCCGCTGCGACGTCATCGTCGTCGCGCGCGGCGGCGGCAGCGTCGAGGACCTGCTGCCCTTCTCCGACGAGGCGCTGTGCCGCGCCGTCGCGGCCTGCCGCACGCCGGTGGTCAGCGCGATCGGCCACGAGCCGGACTCGCCGCTGCTCGACCACGTCGCCGACCTGCGCTGCGCGACGCCCACCGACGCGGCGAAGCGGGTCGTGCCGGACGTGCACGAGGAGGCGGCGCGGGTGCGGCAGCTGCGCGACCGCGGACGCCGGG
>JALYMN010000381.1 GCA_030773675.1 Actinomycetota bacterium | reverse complement strand
CGCGCTCCTGCACGACGAGCTCGTCCAGGTCCTGAAGCCGGCCGAGGCCGAGCAGCGGCTGACGCATGCGGCGGTTGTCCCGCAGCCGCTCGCCGTTGCGCTCCAGGAACGCCCAGTACCCCGCCGTGTACGGGCACGCCGTCGGCCCGACCCGCACCTTGGGGTCGTACGCGCAGCCGCCGCAGTAGTCGCTCATCCGGTCGATGTAGGCACCGCCGGCGGCGTACGGCTTGGTCGTCATGAGACCGCCGTCAGCGTGCTGGCTCATGCCGGTGATGTTCGGCAGCATCACCCAGTCGTAGCCGTCGACAAGACCTCGTGGAACCAGGTGGTCACCTGCCGGGGGTTCCAGCCGCGCTGCAGCGCGTAGTTGCCGAGCACCATCAGCCGCGGGATGTGGTGCACCCAGCCGCGCTCGCGCAGGTCGCGCAGCACGGACGACAGGCAGTTCGCCGTCACCTCGCCGTCGGCGTCCAGCGAGCGGAACCACTCGGGGAGGTCGACGTGCGCCTCCAGCGTGTTGCGGTCGCGGTAGTCCTGCGGCACGTGCCAGTACAGCGACCACATGTACTCGCGCCAGCCGATCACCTGCCGCACGTAGCCCTCGACACTGTTCAGCGGTGCGCGTCCCTGCCGGTAGGCGCGCTCGGCGGACCGCACGCACTCCAGCGGGTGGAGCAGCCCGAGGTTGATCGCGGCGAGAGCACGCTGTGCGCCATCCACGGGTCGCGGGCGAGCATGGCGTCCTCGGTCGGGCCGAAGGCCGGCAGGCGGTGCTCCACGAAATGGCGCAGCGCGGCGACTGCCTCCCAGCGGGTCACCGGCGCCCAGCGCGGCCAGTCCTCCCCCACGAACGACGCCTGTCCGTCGCGGACCATCCGGTCGAGGTCCTCGCGCACCTCGGCGTCGACGTCGTCCTCGACGATCTTCCACGGCTCGACCAGGCCGAGCGTCTCCCGCCTCGGCGGCGGCTCGCGGTTGTCGTGGTCGAGGTTCCACTGCCCGCCGACCGGGTCCTCGCCGTCCATGAGCAGGCCGAAGCGCACCCGCTGCCAGCGGTAGAAGTCCTCCATGACCAAGCGGCGGCGGCCGGACGCCCAGCGGGCGAAGTCCTCGCGGGTGGTGGCGAACCCCCGGCCCTCGGGCAGCACCTGCAGCCCGCGCTCGCGCACGAACCGGTCGGCGGCGTACGACGTCGGTTGCACCACGGACAGGGGCTCGACCAGGCCGCGCTCCCGCAGCGCGCGCAGCGCGTCGTCGTAGGTGTCGACCTGCAGGAACACCGCCTGGTCGCCGAGCTCGCGGGCCCGGTGGCGCAGCCCGGACAGCAGCAGGTGTGCCTTCGCCCGGTGGAAGCGCCGGCGGCGCAGCACCGCGCGCGACTCGACGAGCAGCACGCTCTGGTCGGGGTCGTCGAGGAACTGCGGGCCGAGCTGGTCGGCGAACAGCCAGCGGCGGGACGGCGGACCGGCGGTTTGCGGGGACGGGGACGTCACGCGTGCGAGCCTGCCCGAGCGGGCAGGGCGGCCGCATGTCGAACTCCCGCTACAGCCTGCACGTCCTCGAGCGCGACCCCGGGGCGGCGGCCCGCGTCCTCACGGTCGAGACCTTCGACGGCACCCCGCTGCCGGAGGGCACCCAGAGCCGGTACGAGGTGAACAGCACTGAGGAGGTGCGCCAGATCGCCGCGAGCCTCGGGGTGGAGCTGTCGCGCGTGAAGTTCGCCGGCGGGGACTTCGAGAACGAGTCCGCCGCGCCGTAGCGAGCGGCGCGGCGGGCGGCCTCAGGCGCCGCCGCTGCCGTTCGGCTGGATGCTCCCGCCCTGCGGGTCGTCGATGGCGCCGAGCGCGTTGCCCTGTTCGAGCTCGGCGTCGTGCTCCGTGCCGGCGTCCGGGCGCCGCTCGCCGAGCTCGACCCGCAGCCGCTCACGGTCCGGGGTCTGACCGTCGGCGCCGGTCGTCGTCCCCTCGCCCGGGGCGTTGTCGAAGGCTTCGACCTGGTCGGCGCCGCGGACGCCGCCGGCCGGCTCGGGCACGTGCCGGTCGTGGACGTCGGTGCCCTCCTGGGTGCGGGTCGCGTCGGTCGCCTGGGGGTCGGTCGGAGTGCTCATGGCGGCGTCCCTACCCCGGCGACGCGACCCCGACCAGGTCGGCGGCAGTCGTCCCTAGCGGGCCGCGCCGACCGGCGTGACGCTCCTCACCCATGCCGACAGCCGGGTCGCGGAGGCCTCCTGGCCGGTCATCTTCGCGGCGACCCACACCGACAGGACGCCGATGCCCACGCCGGCGATGTCGTCCAGGACGTAGTGCCAGCCGAAGTACAGCGTCGCCAGGACGGTGAGGCCGAAGAAGGCCCACATGCCGGTGCGGACGACACGGTGCAGACCCATGAGGTGCGCGACGAGCGCGCCGGTCAGCACGATCGACACGTGCAGGCTGGCGAAGGCACCGATGCCGTGCACCGCGGCCGTGCCCCAGGGGTCGGCGAGCACCTCGACCCGCGTCTCGAGCAGGCTCTGCTGCAGCCGGCTCACGCCGGTCTCGGGCAGGTCGGAGAACAGGCCGGGGCGGGCGTAGACCGGGCCGAGCGACGGCAGCAGGTAGTACGACGCGGCGCCGAGCAGCCAGTTCAGGCACAGCGCGGTGACGTACCAGGCGCCGCGCGTCGCGTCGCGGCTCCACACCAGCGAGGCGGCCAGCGACAGCGGCACGAAGGCGAGGAACAGCAGGTAGACCGCCGACAGCAGGTACGCGGCAGCGCCGGTGCCCAGCACCGTGTGCAGCACCGTCGACGGGTCGACGCCGAGCGTCGTGGCCCGGTCGAGCACGAGCAGCGCACCGTCGACCGTGCCCTCGCGGACGAACGGCAGGAAGCCCTTGAGGTTGCGGTAGCCGACGTAGGTGACGTAGAAGCTCGCCAGGCCCACGGCCACGAGGGTCAGGCGCTCGCGCGACCAGCGCGCCCGCACGGCGGCCCGGTAGGACGCGGCGAACCCGCCGGCCTCGCGCGCCCCGCGCAGGGCCGTCGGCAGCACGTCGGCGGCGAGGAACAGCAGCACGATCCCCGGCAGGCGCAGCCACGCGGGACCGGCCACCCCGTCGGGGTCGCGCAGCGGGAGCCCGAGCAGGGCCGCTCCACCGACCGCGAGCAGGGCGGAGAGCCCGGCGACGGCGACGGCGGGCCCGTAGTGGCGCAGGGCAGGCCCGGAGGCCGTCGTCGTGGTCTGCACACTCCCAGTTTGCCTCAACGAACGGTCGGCCAACGGTGCGTGACGTCGGCGCGTCGCGGGGACAGGCGCTCGGCGACCCGCTCCCGCTCCCCCGGAGGTGCACCATGACCCGGCCCCAGCACGACGCCCGCGACGGCGACGGCGACCCCGCCCACGACCCCGCGGCCGTCGGGGAGCGCAGCGCGGAGCAGCCGGACGGCGACGGCGGTGCCGTCCCCGAGGAGGAGGCGGCCCGGGCGACCCAGCAGCGCGGCCAGGGGTCGGGGCAGGGCTCGGCGTAGGGCCCGGGTACCGGGCGTGTGGTCGTCACACGGTCCGGGTCAGGCCCCGCGCGGCACCCAGACCTCGACCAGACCCGTGCGCTCCGACACGGCGACCCGGCGGTAGTACCGCTCCAGCTGCCCGAGCACGCGGACGGCGGCCGGCCGCGCCAGCGCGCGGGCGGGGGCGCGGTCGCGGCCGAGCACGAGCACGACGTCCGGGCGCGGCCCGGGGCCGGCGGCGACGAGGTCGATGTCCGGCGGCACGCGCCACAGGCCCTGCCCGGTCCGGTCCACCGCGCGGCGCGGGCTCTCGCCCTGCCGGAACCGGACCGGGAAGTACGGCAGCACCGCCTCGTAGTGCCCGGCGTCGACGCTGCCCGTCAGCGCCGCCAGCCGGCTCACCTCGTGGCGCAGCGCGTCCCGGTAGGGGTTGCGGACGCCCCCGCCGCCGGGCGGGTCGCGCCACAGCTGCACCTTGAGCAGCACGCTGCGCGCCGGCACGTGCGGGGCGACCGACACGAGCTCGGCGACGTCGCGCTGGTAGCGCAGCTCCGTCGGCACGCGGAGCAGCGCCAGCAGCGCGGCCGCTCCGAGCACGACGGCGACGGTCCCGCGCTGCCGCGCCGGGGACGGCGGCGGCCCGGCCGCCCAGAGCAGGAGCAGCAGCGGCGGGAACAGGGCGATCCGGTCGTTGAGGAAGCCGTACTCGGGCCCGTACCGCTCGGGCGAGGCGAAGTAGCCCGCCGTCACGAGCAGGGCGGTGAGCGCCAAGGCCGCGCGCTCCGGGCCGGCGGCGCCGCGGCGCCGGGCGTGCACGGCC
>JALYMN010000380.1 GCA_030773675.1 Actinomycetota bacterium | reverse complement strand
GTCGTCGGCCAGCCCCTCAGGGAGTCCGGTAGCGACGGCGCCGTCCAGCGCGGCCGTCACGACGGGCCGCCCACCACCGGAGCCGGGTCGGACCGGGGGTCGGCGAGGCCCTGGATCTCGGCCGAGTAGTCGGTCAGCTCCTGCTCGTAGAGGTCTCCGAGCGCCTTGAGCGCGTTCAGGGTCTCCCGCGCCTCGTCCTCGTCGATCTTGGCCATGGCGAAGCCCACGTGTACCAGCACCCAGTCGCCGACCCGTGCGGCGTTCGGACCGTCGAGGCCGATCAGCGCGATGGAGACCTCACGTCGTACGCCCTCGACCTCGACCTTGCCGCGCAGTTGCGACGCGTCGCCGATCTCGACGATCTGACCGGGGATGCCGAGGCACATCGCAGGCCCTCTCCTGAGCGGAGTTCGACTGTAGGACGTCCGGTAGGTGTGTGAGGCCAGTAGCGCACAGCTTTGTCACTCGTCCTATCGTCCGCGCCATGCGGGTGGCCTTCGTGGGCAAGGGCGGTGCCGGCAAGTCGTCGCTCGCCGGGACGTTCGCGCGGGTCCTGGCCGCGACAGGTCAGCGTGTGCTCGCCCTCGACTCCGACCCGATGCCTGGCCTCGCGTTCTCGCTGGGTGTCGAGCAGACCGATGCGGGGTTGCCGGAGGAGGCCGTCGTGGAGTACGAGCAGGACGGTCGACGATGCTTCCGATTGCGCGAGGGGCTGACCGGAACGACAGCCGTGGAGCAGTACGCCGTCCGGGCACCCGACGGCGTGCGCTTCGTGCAGCTCGGCAAGGCTCGCGGCCCGCGCTGGAACAACACGCTGCAGCACTTCGCCTACCAGCGGGTGCTCGACGACCTTCCGCACGCAGGCTGGAGCATCGTCGGCGACCTGCCCGGCGGAACGAAGCAGCCGTACTTCACCTGGGGCCGGTTCGCCGAGACGTTCCTGGTCGTCGTCGAGCCGACACCGGCATCCGTGCTCACCGGACGCCGGCTGGCCCGCCTGACGGCGATGAGCTCGGCGCCCGAGGTGATGGTCGTGGTGAACAAGCTTCGCACGCCGCAGGACGCCGTGGCCGTCGCGGAGCGCACCGGTCTGCCACTGCTGGGCGCCGTCCCGTTCGACCCTGAGGTCGGCGAGGCCGACCGGCGCGGTCGACCGGTGCTCGACCACGAGCCGAACGGCGCGACCGCGACGGCGGTACGGTCGCTGGTCGAGGCACTGCTCACCCGGACGGAGTCGCCATGAAGATCGCTGTCGTGGGCAAGGGCGGCTCGGGCAAGACGACGACCGCAGCCGTGCTGGCCCGCTCGCTCGCCCGCAGAGGCCACCCGACGCTCGCCATGGACTGCGACAGCAACCCCAACCTGGGCATCTCGCTCGGGCTGGGCGAGGAGGCGACCGAGCGCCTCGTGGCGGTGCGAGACGCCGTCGACGCGGGGCAGGAGGACCACGCCGCTAGCGCCGACGACCTGGTCGAGCGCTTCGGCGTCGAAGCCCCTGACGGGGTCCGGCTCGCGGTCATCACCGCGATCCAGAATCCCGAACCGGGCTGCCCCTGATGCGGCATCTCACCTGAGCAGTTGCTCGGACAGCTCGCATGCCCCGACCGCACGGTCGTCGCCGACTTCGAGGCCGGCCTCGGCACCGTCCTGCGCCTGGACGCGCCGGTCCACGTCGTGGTGGTGGTGGTGGAACCAACCGCCAAGTCGCTGGAGGTCGGCCGCCGCGCGGTCGAGTCGGTGACAGAAGGCCGGCTTGGCCGCGTGATCGTGGTCGCCAACCGCGTGCGCAACGACGCCGACTCCGCACGTATCCGGGACGTCTTCCCGGACCTCGAGACGGTGCTGGTGCCGGACGACCCGGCCATCGTGGACGCCGAGCGGCAGGGCGTCGCGCCGCTGGACGCAGCTCCGGACGCGCCGGGCGTGCGCGCCCTGGTCGGGCTGGCCGAGCGGCTGCTGCTGACCGGCTGAGCCGCCGGTTCAGGCCGTCGTCGTACGGCCGTGCGCAGCGTCGAGGGCCTCGAGCACCTCGTCGAGGGCCCGCTGGACCTCCGGCGCGACCGGCGTGAGCCCGACATCGCCGGCACGATCCGCTGCGGCGACCTGCGCGTCGTATGGCAGCACGCCGGCGACCTCGATGCCCGCTGCGGCGAGCGCGTCGCGCATGAAGCTCACGTCCTGAGCAGTGCGCGCCTTGTTGCCGACGGCCAGGACGCCGGGGATGCCCAACTCGGCGGCGAGGGCTGCCGTCCGCGCCGCCGTCAGCACCGACTTGCGGGTCGGCTCGCACACCATGAGCAACAGGTCGGCGTGGGCGAGCGTGCCGCCGGACCTGCTGAGGTGCTCGAGGCCCGCCTCCATGTCGACCAAGGCCAGGTCGACGTCGGCCAGCGCGTCCGCGAGCAGGCTGCGCACGGTCGCGTGGCCGCCGCAGGTGCAGCCGGCGCCCGCCTCAGCGACCTTGATGGCCGACAGCAGGGTCGGTCCTGCGGGCGTCGGCCGGCCGTAGTCGGCGAGCAGCTCCGCTGCCGTCACTCCGCCTCCTGACCCGACGACGGTCGCTCGCGGCAGCTCCGGCACGGCCTCGGTCTCGGCGAGCGACAGGCCGAGCGACAGGCCCAGGTTGGGGTTGGAGTCCGTGTCGATGGCGACGACGCTGCGACCCCGCCCGACGTAGGCGCGGGCGAGCAGTCCCGACACCGTCGTCTTGCCCACGCCGCCCTTGCCGACGACCCCGAGCTTGAGCTTCAGCTGTCCCGCAACGGCTGTCATGCAGGCCTCCCTCGAGGGTGGTGCGCAACGGTAGTAGCGCGAATCACCTAGCGGGGGCACACTGCCACCACCGCGCCGTACCCTCGACTGGCAGGAGCAGGGGATGACGGTCCTCTGGGTCATGAGCGCTCTTGGTCTGCTGGTCGTCGCACCGCTCGTCGTCGCCCTCGCCAGCTACGTCATCCGTCCTGCGCTCGAGTGCGCCCGCTACACCGACGACCTTCTCGAGCACGGCGTCGGGATCACCGCCGCTGTCGAACCGGTGCCCGCGCTGGTCACGACGCGCGAGCTGGTCGGCGACGTGACGCACAACGCCGTCGCCTACGTCGGCGCGTTGCGCCGGCTCGTCGCCTCGTCCTGAGCCTGCCAGCCCCAGGAGCCCGCCATGTCCGCAGCCGCTGTCGCCGCCCTCGTCGTCACCGGGGTGCTGGTGGTCGCCCTGGCGTTCTACCTGCTCTGGGTCTTCGTGATCCTGCGGCGGCTGACCGACACCCTCGGCAAGGTCGCATTCGGTGTCGCCTCGATCGCCCATCGTGTGCAGCCGGTCGAGGGCTTGGTGGGCGAGATCAATGCCGACCTGACGGCTGTCGCCGACGCGCTCGAGGCACTAGCCGACGACGTCCGTCCGCTGCGCGCATCGCGCGTGTCCTGACCCTGACCCGAGGAGCACCGATGGCCGTCGAGTTCCGCTGCCAGGACGTGGGCGTCGCTTGCAAGAACGTGGCCCGCGCCGAGACCGCCGACGAGCTGGTTGCCGCCGTCGCGGCGCACGCCAAGAGCAAGCACGGCGTCGAGCTGAACCGCACGCTCATCGACTACGCGGTCACGAAAGTGCGGCCGGCGGGTGGCTGAGCAGGTCTCCGAGCGACACGCAGCCGCCGCGCCGCAGGCCTCGCTCGCCGCGCTCGGTCCGCTGCTCGACCGGCTCGAGGCGCTGCTCGGCCAGGTGGAGGGCATGGACGAGCAGGTGCGCGACAAGGTCTTCGAGCTGCTCGACGGGGTCGACGCCGTGCACCGCCTGGCCATCACGCGGCTCGCCGACGTCGTCGGAGACGGCCTGGTGTCGCTGCGCTGCAGCGACGTGGCGATCGACTGGCTGTTCGAGGCCTACGGTGTCGGGGTCGACGACGTCGAGGCGGCGTCCGCGGCCCTCGACGAGGTGCGCCCCTACCTGCACGAGCACGGCGGCGAGGTGCAGGTCCTGGGCGTGCAGCAGGGCGTCGTGCGACTGCGGCTCAGCGGCGCCTGCTCCGGCTGCACGTCGGCGTCCGACACGCTGCGCCACGGCGTCGAGGAGGCGTTGCGCGAGGGTCTGCCCGGCTTCGTCGCGATCGACGTCGCTACCGACGACGGGGCGGCGGCGCACCCGCCGCCGACCCAGGTGTTTGTGCAGATCACGCCCCGTCCGGTCTGACCGGTTGCGCGGTCAGGAGCCGGCGACAGCGTGCTCCACGAGCAGCCGGCGCACCTCGTCGACGGCGACCGGTACGGCGCGGCGCGCAGCCGCCGACAGCCCGTGCCGCGGCTCCTGGGTGTCGATCGTCTGCACACCGACGACGAGCGTCGTCGCGGGTAGCACCCCCAATCCGAGGGCGACCATCAGCGTGCGGGCGGGCGTCGCGAGGTGCATGTCGGCCAGCTCGTCGCGGCGACGCTCGACCGACAGCGTGCTGACGTCCAGCACCTCCGGGCGCTGCACAACGACGCTGCCCTCGGGGCGGCCGAGGTCGACAGCGTCCACGAGCAGCAGCAGGTCGACTGCGCCGACGAGCAGCTCCTGCACCAGGTGGATCCCGCCGATCCCGACCTCGAGGACGCGGACACCGGCGGGCAGGTCGTCCGCGATCAGCGCCTGCGCGACCGCGGGTCCGACACCGTCGTCGGCCCGCAGCACGTTGCCGAAACAGGCGACGATCGCGGTCACGGTGGGAGGGTAGGCGCGTGGCGCAGTCTGAGCAGGAGTCGCTTCCCGACCGGCTCACCCGCTTTCCGATCGAGCGCTATCCGGTGCAGCACGCGACGACCCAGTTCCACCTCGGCTCGTCGCTGCTCCACGCCGGCCAGATCGCGCCGGCGCTGGACGCCCTCGCCGTCGCGCGCCGGGTCTTCGACGACGTAGGCATGGGCTTGGAGGCGGCCAAGGCGACCGTCATGCTCGGCGTCGGTCTCCGGTCGGCCGGACGGCTGGACGAGGCGGCGTCGGCGTTCCGCGACGCCGGACAGGAGCTCGCCGGGCTCGACTCACCGGTCGAGCAGGGCGCCGCCGCCTACAACCTCGGCCTGGTCCTCCAGGACCGCGGCGACGGCGCCGGTGCCTGCGCGGCGTGGGGTCGAGCACGCGAGCTGTTCCTCGCGGCCGGCTACCCGGCGCAGGCGGCGGCCGCCGCCCGCGACCACGGAGCCGCGCTGCTGACCGCCGGGGACGTCTCGGCCGCGCTTCCGCTGCTGC
>JALYMN010000379.1 GCA_030773675.1 Actinomycetota bacterium | reverse complement strand
CCGGCGTCGCCGACACCGTGCTGGGTGAGCGCATCCACCTGCTCGTCGTCCGCGCTCCCGGACACGAGCCGTCCCCGGCCGACCTGCGGGCGTGGGGGCGCACCCGGTTAGAGCCGTTCAAGGTGCCAGACGTCGTCCACCTCGTCGACGAACTGCCGGTGGGCAGCACCGGGAAGTCGGACCGCCGTGCTGCTCAGGCCTGGGCGACGTCACAGCAACAGGCCTGCTGACGACGGCTCCGCGACCACCGGGGCAGCGCGACGCCGCCCCGGTGTGCTCCGCGATCCTGTTACAGCGGCGCCAGGCGCGTCCAGTCGGTCTCGGTCTCGTACGTCTGGCCGATCTGGAGCACGGTCGGCTCGTCGAACGGCCGCCCGATGATTTGCAGGCCGATGGGCAGGCCGTCGGAGTCGGGCAGGCCGTCGGAGTCGAACCCGCACGGCCTGTCGATCAAGTTTCAGATTGCACGCGTGTTCACGGAGCTCTCGGTCTACGACAACGTGCTCCTCGCACTGCAGGCCGACCAGTCCCTGGCCGGGCTGCTGCGCTCCCCGACACGGCGAACGCTCTCGGGACAGGGTGCTCGAGAGCCTGCGGTCCTTCCGGCTCGCGTCGTGCGCGGACGACCTGGCCGGTGAGCTGTCACACGGCGAGATGCAGTGGCTCGAGATCGCGATGGCCCTGGCCTCGTCCCCGAAGATGCTGCTGCTCGACGAGCCAACGGCGGGGATGAGCCCCGAGGCGCGCGCGTGACCGGCGAGCTGCTTCGGCCGATCAAGTGGGAGTGCTCGATCCTCATCGTCGAGCACGGCCTCGACTTCATACGCTCGTTCTGCGACGTCATCACGCGTCCTCGAGCAGGGCAAGGTGCTCGCCCCCCACCCCTGGAACTCCCGTGAGCACTGTCAGGGCAACCCGGACACCGAAACCCGGCAAGGCGAAGCGGACTAGGGAGACGCCCGAGGTCGCTGCTACGGCCCGAAGGATTGTCCGCGCCATCACCCGGCGCATCGTCACCGAGCCCGGCGACATCGAATGTCTCGCCGATCTCGCCGCGCTGTGTCACGCCGTGAGCGAGGAGATCGTCCAAGCCTGTGAGCCGGGCAGCGTGCCAGTGCGCCGGCGATCTGCCACTCCTTTAGCAGTTCCCACGTGCGCCCCACTGCCGCGTCGGGTCACCTGGAGGCGAGCACGTCGGTCAGCGCTGAGCGCCACCCCCGCCGGCGCAGCCGGCGCCGGAGCTGGCCGGTGCCGCGCACCTCATCGCTCGTGGCAAGTGACAGCGCGTGCAGGTGGTGCGACTGCTGCTCACGCCCTTTGCTGGCGAGAACCTGCTCCAGGTCCCTCATGTTGTCCTGCTTATGCCGAAAGCCGCGCCTCGCCCTTCCAGACTCGCTGACGCAGCGGGAGCCGTGGTGAGCACGAGGCCCCCACGGGTAGTTGGTGCCGGTGGACAACGTCGTGGCGCTTGGCGGCCTCGCGGTCGCAGCGCTGACCGTGCTGTCAACTTTGTGGGCAGCCCATCTGCAGGTCCGCGCCGCTGGCAGGGCTTGGCTGCGAGACAAGCAGCTCAAGAGGTACGCCGTTCTCCTCACCGCGCTCCCGCCCTTCGTGGAGGACGCGGAGGAGGTCCAGCAGTTCACGAGACGGACACGAAGCCTCGGTGCGCGGAGAACTACACGTCGGTTCGGACGACCGTCCGGGCCAATGGACGCTGCCAGTTCAGTTGCCGGCGGCCCTGTACTGCTCGACGACCCCGGCGCTGATGCGCCCGCGCGGAGAAACCTTGACCCCGTTGGCCTCCGCCCAACTGCGCACGGCCTTTGGGTCCACCTCGTTGCTCGTCCGCTGCTTGGGAGCAGCCGACCGGCCACTGCGGCCCCGGCTGGAGCCACCCAGGAGGCGGGCAACGGAGATGAACGGCGCCAGCACCTCGCGCAGGTCCGCGGCGTGCTCCTCGTTCAGGTCGATCTCGTACTGCTGGCCGTCCAGGCCGAACGTGAGGGTCTCGGAACGGAGGACACAGCAGCCTGCTACGGCAGCCTCTCGCAGACGCGCCCGTCGTTGTCGATGCCGTCGAGCCGCGCGAAGTCGCCGTAGTAGGAAAAGTACCGGCTTTAGAACGCTTGCGCCTCGGCTTGGCTCTGAAGTCGCTGCAGTCGCGGTCCGCGGGGCGGGGAGGCACAGCCGGCCCGGCAGGGCGAGGAGCCGGTCGCGGCACCGGCACCGCCGCGCGTACCGGCTGCCGGACCTGCAGCACGGTGGAGAGGCTCCGCCTCGCGCGCCGGCCGCGGTGCCGTAGAGGCGGGTGTCGGCGCCGGGCCGGATGGTCCAGGAGACGAGTCCGACGCTGTTGGCCGTGCCGGTGCGCACGAGCCGGTAGCTGCGATTGGGCAGGGTGTAGGCCCACAGGCCCAGCCGCTCGCCGGGGACGCCGCGCAGAGAGGCCACGGCGGTCTGCCCGCGAGTGATCCGGCTCGGGGCCACGGACACCCGCACCTGTGGCGGCGTCGGTCGGCTGACGACTGGCGCTGTCGCCGTGGCCAGGGGCACCACGAGCAGCCGGTTGGGGCAGGCGTCGGCCCAGCGCAGCAGCGCCTCCCGCTCGGCCGGGTCCACGTTGAGCTGCCAGCGGTGCTTCAGCGCCGTCCAGATCCCGATGTACCGGCACTGGTTGGCGGGCGGCATCCACTCCTCGGGTCCGCTGTCGGACCTAGCCTGGTTGAGGCTCGCCTCGATGTTGTTGAGCGCGTACGGCACGCCGAGGTCGTTCGCGAACGCCACCCGCCGGGCCTGCGTCCAGTTCTGCGCGCCCGAGTCCCACGCCTCGGACAGCGGCACCATGTGGTCGACCTGCAGTTGAGCCGGCGAGGTGTAGGTGTTGTTGTCGTAGAAGCTGCCCCACCTCCCGGCGATGACTGTGCAGCCGCTCGCGCTGAAGGCCACCCCGATGCCCTCGCTGGCGAGGACCTCTTGGCGGGTGTTCTGGCAGTCCCCGTCGGCGTCGATCCAGTCGCCGAACCGGAGGTCACGGTCGTAGGGAGACGTGTTCTCGTCGGCCACGGGCAGCTCGCGCACGACGGCCTGCAGCGGCGCGGAGTAGGTGGTCGTGGCCGCGCTCGCCGGCGGGGCGGTGAGCAGCGGGAGCAGGCTGATGGTGAGAAGGGCCAGACCGCGGAGCTTCACGTCAGGGACGCTAGGTGCTGTCCCCGGCGCCGGTTGTAGGACGGAGGAACGTAGGCAGCTGACTGCTGGCGTCGCGGACTCTCGGGGGGCTCGCGCACGAGGCGGGTGAGTTGCACAAGCAGGCGCACTAGCGTATAATGATGCTCAGCGGGTTGAGGGATCACCACGCCCACATGACTGGGGCTGGACAACACCCCGCCGCTGCAGAAC
>JALYMN010000378.1 GCA_030773675.1 Actinomycetota bacterium | reverse complement strand
GAGGGCTACGAGCTCGCGTTCGACCTGGCGAACAAGGACGGCGGCCTCCAGATCGGCGACAAGAAGGCCAAGGTCGAGCTCAAGCTGCTCGACGACACCACCGCCCAGGCGCAGGCCGTGAACCTGGCGGAGCGGCTGATCACGTCCGAGGGCGTCAACGCCATGCTGGGCACCTACTCGACCGCCCTGGTCGAGGCGCAGAGCGTCGTCCCCGAGCGCAACAAGATCCCTTACGTCAACGGCGGCGGTGCGGCGACCTCGATCTACGAGAAGGGCTTCAAGCACGTCTTCGGCACGCTGGCCCCGGTGGAGGTGCTGGCGACGACCGAGATGGAGTGGATCGAGCAGCAGCAGGAGGCGGGCAAGCTGCCCAAGCCCGCCAAGATCGCGCTGCTGTGGGAGAACACCTCGCACGGCAAGGACTTCCGCAAGGGCGTCAGCGACTTCGCCAAGAGCAGCGGCGGGGACTACCAGGTCGTCGTCGACGAGTCCTTCGCCTTCCCGAGCAAGGACTTCTCGGCCCTGCTCAGCAAGGTGCAGGCCGCCAACGCCGACCTGTTGATGGTCGACGCGCACCTGCCCGACTTCATCACGATGCACCGTCAGTACATCACCTCGGGCATGTGCCACAAGGTCATCACGTACGGCGCCCGCGGCT
Organism: Actinomycetota bacterium; assembly: GCA_030773675.1. The sequence continues at coordinate 12,123 of JALYMN010000378.1, read as the reverse complement.
CCGAGCCCGACGCCGCGAAGGCGCTCGGCCAGAAGAACGTCACGGGCATCCTGTCGGCCGTCTGGTGGAACTCTCAGCTGGGCGACGAGGGCCTGAACCAGCAGTTCGTGGACGCCTTCAAGGCGAAGTACTCCCGGGAGCCGGAGTGGTACCACGCGGTCAGCTACTCGGCCGCTGACGCGCTGTTCACGGCGATGAAGCAGGCCGGGTCCGTCGACAAGGCCGCGGTGCGCGACGCTCTGGACAATCTGTCCGTCAACAGCATCCTGCCGGGCGGGAAGCTGGAGTTCGGTGACAACGGTCAGGCCAAGTACCCGTTCGTCGTCCAGGAGAACATGCCGGACGGCACCGCGCCCATCATCTTCCCCGAGGACGTGAAGAAGGCGGACGGATTCATCCGCCAGTGCCCGTAGCCGCGGCGGACCTGACTTCGATGAGATACCTCGACCTGACCGTCTCGGCCGTGCTGCTCGCCGGCCTCTACGCGGCGATGGCCTACGGGCTCGGCCTGATCTACGGCGTGCTGCGCGTGGTCAACCTCGCGCACGGCGGGGTCATCATGGCCAGCGCCTACACGACCTGGCTCCTCTACGAAAACGTCGGGATCGACCCCTACTTGTCGATACCGATCGTGCTCGTGGTGTTCTTCCTCGCCGGTGTCGCGCTGTACCGGGGACCGGTGCGCTTCCTGCCACGCGGTGCGGCAGGAGGCGTGCAGTCGCTGCTGCTCCTGTTCGGCGTCTGGCTGATCCTGCGCAACGTCTTCTACATCCTGTTCACCGGCAACGACCAGGCGATCCGCACCGGCTACTCCACCGAGTCCATCGACCTGGGGTTCGGCGCGTACTCGATCAACCGCATCATCGTCTTCGTCATCGCGGTCGTGGCTCTGGGACTGCTGCAGGTCCTGCTCGCGCGGACCTACCTCGGGAAGGCCATCCGGGCCGTGGCCCAGAACCCGGACAGCTGCACCGTCGTGGGTGTGGACGTGGAGCGGGTCTACGCCTTCACCTTCGGTCTGGGCACGGCCCTCGCCGGGCTGGCCGGGCTGCTGGCGTCCACGCTGTTCGCCTTCAACCCGGCCTTCGGTGCGGCGGAGCTGCTCAAGAGCTTCGTGATCATCGTTCTCGGCGGCCTGGGGAGCATGCTGGGGATAGCCGTGGGTGCACTGGTGCTGGCTCTCGCGGAGACGTTCTCCACGGTGATCCCGGGCTTTCCGACGTACCTGTCGGCGTCCGTGGGCTTCGTCCTGCTCGTGCTCGTGCTGATCTTCCGCCCCGGTGGCCTGTTCGGACAGAAGGTGCTGCGATGAGCGTGCAGGTCGACCCGGTCCGGAGCCGGTCCGGATCCGCAGGTGGTGGCGGAAGCCAGGGAGCAGGGCTGCCCGCCTGGCTGTCCCGCCAGGCGCTGGGAGCCTTCGTCGTAGCGCTGGTGGCGATCTACCTGCTGCCCTTCACCGGGCTCCTGGGCCCCTACACCCACAACCTCCTAGCGCTCACGTTCATGTTCATGTCTGCGGCGCTGGCCTGGAACTGGCTCGGCGGCTACGTCGGACAGATCAGCTTCGGGCACTCGGCCATGTTCGGCGTCGGCGGCTTCGTCTCGGCCCGACTGCTGATCTCGACCGGGCTCCCGTTCTGGGCCGCCTGGATCGTCGGCGGGGTGGTCGCGGGCCTGTTCGGGCTCGCCTGGGGTCACCCCACACTGCGCCTGAGGGGGCCGTACTTCTCCATCGCCACGATCGGCGTGGCCGAGGCCACAAGGCTCATCATGACCTACTGGGCCGACTTCACCGGCGGCTCCTCGGGAGTGTCTCTCCCCCTCGAGGGAGCGGTCACCAAGTTCGCCCTCTACTACTACGGCCTGTACCTGCTCGCGATCGTCGTCGCGATCTCCTACGTCCTGCGCAAGTCGCGGATCGGGCTGGGACTGCTGGCCATCAAGGAGGACGTGGAGGCAGCCGGCGACGTCGGCGTGAACGCCACCCTCTACCAGGACATCGTGCTGTTCCTGTCCGGAGCGGTGGTGGGCGTGTGCGGTGGCTTCTACGCCTCCTACTTCTCCTTCATCGAGCCCGGTGACATCTTCGGGTTCGACAGGTCCATCTCGTTCGTGCTCATGGGCGTGATCGGCGGCATCGGCACGATCCTCGGACCCGTGCTCGGCGCCCTGACCTTCGTCGTGATCCAAGAGGCCCTGCTGGCGTCGTACCCGGATCTCTACCTCGGGCTCTACGGCCTCCTGCTCGTCCTCATCATCCTGTTCGAGCCACTCGGACTGTCCGGGCTGCTGATGCGCATCGGTCGTCGCGTCGGCTACCGACCTCCGGCCGACGCCGCAGCGGGTGGGCTGACCTCCTCGACCGGAGCCGACCCGGACGTGCTGGAGACGGCCGGCGACGACAGCACCGACAGCCCGCAGGACACGGCCGTGCACTCGGCGGGAGGGCGGGCATGACCGCGCTGCTCGTCGGCCAGAGCGTGAGCAAGCACTTCGGCGGCCTGAAGGCGGTCGACGCGGTGGACTTCCACCTCGACGAGGGGGAGATCCTGGGCCTCATCGGCCCGAACGGGGCCGGCAAGACGACGCTGTTCTCGGTGGCCGCCGGCTCGGTGCCGCCGACCTCCGGGCAGGTGCTGCTCGAGGGGCGTCCGGTCAGCGGCAGCTCCGCGCACCAGGCCGTGCACGCCGGCATCACCCGCACGCACCAGATCGTGCGCCCCTTCGCCAGGCTCAGCGTGCTCGACAACGTGCTCGTCGGGAGCTACTACGGCAAGCGCAGGGGGCAGCGCCACGGTCACCCGCGCGATCAGGCGATGGAGATCCTCGACTTCATCGGACTGGGCAAGCGGGCGCACGACCTGCCCGGTTCGCTGACGCTGGCCGGGCGGAAGCGTCTCGAGGTCGCCAGGGCGCTCGCCACCCAGCCTCGGGTCCTGCTGCTCGACGAGGTGGTCGCGGGCCTCAACCCGGTGGAGGGGCAGCGCTTCGTGCAGCTGATCCGCCAGATCCGCGACCGGGGCATCTCGATCGTCATGGTCGAGCACGTCATGCACGTCGTGATGTCCCTGTCGGACCGGGTCATGGTCATCGACCACGGGCAGAAGATCGCCGAAGGCCTGCCCGCCGCGGTCGTGAACGACCCGCAGGTCATCGAGGCCTACCTCGGCAAGGACGAGGAGCCGACGGTGGAAGCGACCGCGCACGGCGTCGACCTTCTGGAGGAGGACGCCCGTGCTTGAGGTGCAGGACATCAACGTCTTCTACGGCGACGCGCAGGCCCTGTACGGCGTCAGCCTCGACGTCACCGCGAACGAGGTGGTGACCCTCGTCGGGTCCAACGGCGCGGGGAAGACCACGACGCTGCGGGCGATCTCGGGGCTGCGGCCGGTCAGCCGAGGCGACATCATGTTCGAGGGGCAGTCGCTGGTGAAGCTGCCCGCGCACAAGCGGGCCGAGATCGGCATCGCTCTGGTGCCCGAGGGGCGCGAGCTGTGGCCGCAGATGACGGTGCTGGAGAACCTGCAGCTGGGCGCCTACGCCAAGGGGGCCCGGGCCAAGCGCGCGGAGTCGCTCGCCCGGGTGTTCGACCTGTTCCCGCGGCTGGAGGAGCGCACGGGCCAGGCGACCGGCTCCATGTCCGGCGGCGAGCAGCAGATGGTCGCGATCGGCCGGGCGCTCATGACCGCTCCCCGCCTGGTCATGTTCGACGAGCCGTCCCTCGGCCTGGCCCCGGTGATCGTGCAGCAGGTCTTCTCCATCATCCGACGTCTGCGCGAGGACGGGCTGACCATCCTGCTCGTCGAGCAGAACCTCAAGAAGGCGCTCGAGGTCGCCGACCGGGGCTACGTCGTCGAGACGGGCAAGGTGTCCATGTCCGGGCGCAGCAGCGACCTGCTGGCGGACGACGGCGTCCGTGCTGCCTACCTCGGCCTCTGACGGCCGTGGTGACGACCGGCGCCCGGACGCCCTCGCGGACCGAGGTGCTGCTGGCGCGACCCCACGCGGGCGCGGCGGTCCTCCGGCTCGACGGTGAGCACAACGGCAACTCGATCTCCCGAGAGACGGCGGACTCCCTGGATCAGGCCCTGGACGAGCTCGCGGCCGACCCCGCCCTCACCTGCCTGGTCGTCGCGGCCGCTGGGACCCGCTTCTTCTGCACCGGCGGTGACCTCGACGACTACGCCGCGCTCGACACCAAGGAGTCCGGAGCCTGGATGGCCGCGCGGATGAGCTCGCTGCTCGACCGGCTGACCGCTCTTCCGGCACTCGTGGTGGCGGCCGTCGAGGGGATCGCGCTCGGCGGCGGGCTCGAGCTCGCCCTGGCGTGCGACCTGCGCATCACGGGGACGCAGGCGAGGCTGTCCCTTCCTCAGGTCCGGCTCGGCGTCATCCCTGGCTGGGGCGGGTTGTCGCGGCTGACCAGCCTCGTCGGCCGAGGCCGGGCCCTCGCGCTCGTGGCGACCGCCCGGCAGCTGACCGCCGACGAAGCGCTGGACCTGGGGCTTGTCGACGAGGTGGTCCCGGCCGGCCAGGCCGAGCGGCGCGCGCTGGAGCTGGCGGGCCAGATCGGGCAGGGGTCGGTGCGGGCAGTGCGGTCCTTGAAGTCCGCCGCCGACGCACCGCCCACGGTGGTGCCGCTGTTCGGCGAGCTGTGGGATGCCGAGGACCACCGCGCAGCGGAACGCGCCCGCGAGCAGCGGCACGCGTCGAGGGGCGCGTAGCGGTCCGCATGAGCACCGACCAGGCCAGGGGGCCCCGGCGACCCCAGCCCCTTCGGGGCGTCCGCGTCCTCGAGTTCGCCCAGTTCCTTGCCGCTCCCGCCTGCTCGCTGATCCTCAGCGACCTGGGGGCAGACGTCGTCAAGGTCGAGGACCCCGACGGTGGCGACGCGTACCGGCTGGCCGGGCCGCCCTTCATCGGCGACAACAGCGTCCCCTTCGAAGCCACCAACGGCGACAAGCGCTCCGTGGCGGTGGACCTGCGCACGCCCGACGGCGCAGCCCTCGCGCGTCGACTCGTCCAGGACGCGGACGTCGTGCTGGTGTCCTTCCGGACCTCGGCCGTGCGGCGGCTCGGGCTCGACCACGACACCCTGCGCGCGGTGCGGCCGGGGCTGATCTACTGCGCGGTCACCGGCTACGGCACGCGGGGAGCCCGCGCAGACGACGGTGCCGTCGACATGACGATCCAGGCCGAGAGCGGGCTGATGAGCGTCACCGGCGCCCCGGACGGCGAGCCCGTGCGGTACGGCGTGCCCATCACCGACTGGGGGACGGGCATGTTCGCCGCGATCGGCGTGCTCGCCGCCCTGCGGCACCGGGACCAGACCGGCGAGGGCTGCGAGATCGACTGCAGCCTCTTCGGCACCGGTCTACTCTGGGGCTCCATCCCGCTGCTGCACTACCAGGCCAGCGGCCAGAACCAGCCGCGGACCGGCAACGTGCACCCGCACATCGTTCCCTACGGCGTCTACCGCGCCGCGGACGGCTGGGTGGCGCTGAGCGCTCCCACCGAGCGCACCTGGCAGCAGCTGTGCCAGGTCCTGCAGCTGGGCGAGCTTGCGGCGGACCCCGACTTCGCCACTCCTCGGCTGCGCAACGAGAACCGGACGCGGCTGCTCGAGCGTCTCTCGCGGCGCCTCGAGGAGCGGACGTCGGCCGACCTGACCCAGGCGCTCCGCGCCGCCGACGTGCCCTGTGCGCCGGTCAACACCTACGACGTGCTGAGCGAGGGGGCGGAGCCCTGGCTCGACGCCGCGCCGCTGCTCGACACCCCGGGCAGGCAGGGCGAGTCCTGGAGGATCCCGACCACCCCGGTCCGCCTCAACGGCGACTGGCCCGAGGTGCGCCGTCCGGCGCCGTCACTCGGGGCGCACACTGACGAGGTGCTGCGCGAGGCCGGCGTTCCGTCGGCACGGCTGGACGAGCTGCGCGCCAGAGGCGTCATCCGCTGACCCAGCGGCAGCCGGTGGCCGCCCGGCGGGGGCTACTGCGCGGCGGCCGGCAGCGGCTCGGGCAGCGGGGGCGTCTGGGTGGCCTGCTCGGTCACGGGTTCTTGCGCCGGCCTCGGCGCCGGAGCCATGTGCACCTCCCCGCTCAGGAGGCGGCCCGCGTCCGGCACCACCGGGTCCAGACCGAGCTCGCTGAGGATGGCGAAGACCGTGGCGGTCGCGGCCGAGACGACCGGCAGGCCCGAGGCGTCCTCGACCGGCTGGATGGCGGCCAGGGAGGGCATCTGCACGCAGGCCGACAGCACCAGGACGTCGGCGTCGGAGGTGTCGACCCTGCGCCAGTGCTCACGCAGGCCCTCCGGATCGAGCCGGGCGACGGCCAGGTTGTCCGAGACCTCGAGGCTGAGCGCGTCACAGACCTCGACGCCGGCGTCCTCGATGTAGTCGGCGACCAGCTGAGTCAGCGGCTTCATGTACGGCGTGACCATCGCGATCTTGCTGGCGCCCATGGCGTCGAGCGCGCGCAGCAGCGCGCCGGCGCTCGAGACCACGGGCAGGTCCAGGCCCTCGCTCTGCAGGACGCCGGCGATCTGGCCCTCCGCGTGGCAGTGGTAGCCGGGCCCCTGCGCCATGATCGCCACCAGGCAGGCGGAGGCGACGACGTGCGGCCGAGCGTCGGCCAGCTCCAGGGAGGCACGCTCGGTCTGCGCGTTCATCCGCGCCAGCTCCTCAGGCGTGACGTGCTTCATGCGCATCCGGCTGGAGTGGAAGGTGAAGCGCTCGTCGGGACGGAGCTGCTCCCGGTCCCGCAGCATCCGCGGCAGCTCGGTCTCCATGGTGAGGTTCGAGCTGGGCACGATCATGCCGACGCGGAAGTCGCTCATGGTGTCTCCGGGAGTTCGTCCAGCTGCGCCCTGGCGCGCCAACCTACCGCTCGGGTGGTGCGCGGCGGTCAGGCCAAGACCGACCGGCTGCCGATTCCGCGCGGACGGCGCCGCCGCTGCAGCCGCTCCTGCGGGTCCAGCGCCACCAGGTCCGCCAGCTCCTCCGCCACGACGGCGAGCAGCCGGCAGGAGAAGTCGTCCGGTTCCTCGGCCGCGTCGGGCCGCTCCTCGACCAGCCGGTCGACCACCCCGGTCCGCAGGAGATCGGCGCTGCCGACGCCCTGCGCCTCGGCCAGCTCCGCCGCCCGCTCGGTGGTGCGGTGCACGATCGCGCTGGCACCCTCGGGTGGGAGCGGCGCGAGCCAGCAGTAGCGGGCCCCCACGACCCGGTCCGCGGTCAACAGCGCAAGGGCGGCCCCACCCGTGCCCTGCCCGAGCAGGACGGCCAAGGTCGGCACCGGCGTCGCGGCCAGGTCGAAGAGGCACCCCGCGATCTCAGGCCCGAGGGCGCCCTCCTCGGCGGCCTGGCTGAGCGCCGCGCCCGCCGTGTCGACCACGGTGACCAGGGGCAGCCCGAGCTCCCCGGCCAGAGCGAACCCGCGCCGCGCCACCCTCAGGTCAGCGGGACCCAGGGGCCGGTCGGGGGTCTGCCCGGCGCGATCCTGCGCGACGAGCACGCACGGCAGCCCGCCGATGCGTGCCAGGCCGAGCAGGGTGGCGGGCGCCACGTCCCCGCGCCCCGTACCGGACAGCTCCGTCACTTCGACCCCGGCGCGCCGCAGGACGTCCCGCACGCCCGGGCGGTCGTGCCTGCGGGTGCGCAGCACGCACTCCCACGCCCCGGCCACCCCGTCGGCGTCGGCCTCGACGCTGCCGCCAGCGCCTGCGCCGGTCGGCGACGCACACAGCACGTCCAGGACACGGGCGGCGGCCTCGCGCACCTGCTCCACCCCCAGGACGCCGTCGAGGATGCCGTGGGCGCACAGGTTCTCGGCCGTCTGGACGCCGGGCGGGAACTCCTCGCCGTGCAGCGCGGCGTACACCCGGGAGCCGAGGAAGCCGATCCGGGCTCCCGGTTCGGCCCACGTGACGTGGCCGAGCGCTCCCCAGGAGGCGAACACGCCGCCGAAGGTCGGGTCGCGCAGCCACACGAGGTAGGGCAGTCCGGCGCGGCGGTGCTCCGCGAGCGCCCCGGTGACGGTGGCCATCTGGACGAAGGCGGGCGTGCCCTCCTGCATCCGGGTGCCCCCCGACACGGGCGCGGCCAGCAGAGGGAGCCCCTGCTCGGTCGCGCGGGTGATGCAGTCGACCAGCAGCCGCGAGGCCGCCAGCCCGATCGACCCGGCCAGGAAGGAGAACTCACCGACCACGACGGCGACGCGTCGTCCGTGCAGGCGGGCCTCACCGGTGACCACCGCCTCCTCGACCCCGGAGCGGGCCCTCGCAGCCGCGAGCTCCAGGACGTACTGCCCCTCGGCCTGCGGCTGGACGGGCGAGCCCCAGGCAGTGAAGGACCCGCCGTCGAGGAGTGCAGCGAGCACCTGTGCGGATGTGGTGCTCACGCCTGCGGGTCCGGCCCCTGTCCCGGCTGCGCGTCCAGCCACCGCAGCACGGCGTCGCCGTCGGCGCCGAGCGCGGGCGGAGCGACGTGCTCGCGGAGGGTCGTCTCGACGCCCTGCGAGTCGAAGAAGCGCAGCGGCGGGCCGGGCAGCGTGACGGGACCGAGCGTGGCGTGGTCCACCTCGATGAGCAGGCCCTGCGACCGGGTCTGCTCCGAGGCGTAGACCTGGTCGATCGTCTTGACCTGACCGGCCGGGATGCCCGCCGCCTCCAGCTTGGCCAGCAGCGAGGGCGGGTCGTACGGGGCGAACACCTCCTCGACGAGGGCGATCACCTCGTCCTTGCGCTGTGCCCGCTCGCCGTTGCTGGCCATGCCAGGTCGAGCGGGGTCGAGGTCGAACGCCGCGCAGAACCGGGTCCACAAGCCCTCGCTGCCGATCGCGATCTGCACCGCGCCGCCGGAGCAGCGGAACAGCCCGTACGGCGCGATCGCCGCGTGGTGGTTGCCCTGCGCCCGGCCCACCTCGCCGGCGACGGTCCACTTGGTGCCCTGGAAGCCGTGCACCCCGACGACGGCAGCGAGCAGGCTGGTGCGCACGACCTGGCCTCGCCCGGTGCGCGCGCGCTCCAGGAGGGCGGCGAGCACCCCGTACGCGCCGTACATGCCGGCGAGGAGGTCGGCGATGGGGGTGCCGACCTTCTGGGGGTCGTCGGGCCCGGAGCCGGTGACCGACATCAGACCGGCCTCCCCCTGCGCGATCTGGTCGTACCCGGAGCGGCTGCCCTCGGGGCCGTCATGGCCGAAGCCGGTGATCGACAGGATGACCAGGCGGGGATTGAGCTGGTGCAGCTGCTCCGTCGAGAAGCCCAGCCGGTCCAGCACGCCTCCGCGGAAGTTCTCCACGAGGACGTCGCCCGTGCGGACCAGACGGCGCAGGGTCTCCGCGCCGTCCTCGCTCTTGAGGTCCAGCGTCAACGACTGCTTGTTGCGGTTGGCCGACAGGAAGTACGTCGACTCGCGGTTCCCGCGCTCGGGCTGCACGAACGGGGGGCCCCAGCCCCGCGCGTCGTCGCCGCCGTCCGGGGTCTCGATTTTCACGACGCGGGCTCCGAGGTCGCCCAGCATCATCGTCGCGTGCGGCCCGGCCAGGGCGCGGGTCAGGTCGATGACGGTGACCCCGGTGAGCGGACCGCTCATGTGGTTCTCCTCAGTGCTGGGTTCGCGCAGGCAACGGCTGAACGTCTCAATGGCTCATCCTCTGCGCCGGCTCTCCTGGTGTCAACGCCCCTTGGGCATGGTCACCGGTAGGCGTTGCGGGCGAGGTAGGCGGCCAGGGCCAGCCCGGCGAGCCCGACCAGCAGCCGCAACAGCCGGGCCGGTGCGCGGCGGGCCACCGTCGGCCCCGCCCAGCCGCCGGCCAGGAAGCCCACCGCCAGGGGCAGCGCGGCCGTCCAGCTCACCGGCCCGAGCAGTACGTAGGCGAGCGCGGCCACCCCGTTCGCCAGGCCGAGCAGTGCGTTCTTGGCCGCGATGGCCCGCACGGTGGTCTCACCGGTGGCCATCAGGAGCATCGCCAGCATCATCACGCCCGCGGCGGCGCCGAAGTAGCCGCCGTACACGCCGACGCCGAAGATCCCCGCGGTCAGCCACGGGCCGGCGGCGCCGGTCGCCAGCTGGGTGAGCTCGCTCGGCGCGGGGGCGAGCAGCACCAGGACGCTGGCGGTGGCGATGAGCACTGGGACCACCGCCTCGAAGGCACCCGACGGGGTGAGCAGCAGCAGGCCAGCGCCCACGGCCCCGCCCGCGGCGGCTGCTGCCCCCAGGCGCCGGAGGCGGCTCCTCTGCCCGGCCAGCTCGACCCGCGAGCCGAGGGCCGAGCCGATCCCGCTGAAGACCAGGGCGACGGTGTTCGTCACGTTCGCGGCCACGGGAGCCAGCCCGACCGCCAGCAGGGCCGGGTAGCTGATCAGCGAGGCGAGCCCGGCCACCGAGCCGGTCAGGCCCGCCCCGACGCCCGCCAGCAGCAGGACCAGGCCGTCCCGCGCGTTCAGCCGGCACCCTCGTCGGGCTGCCAGTCCAGCAGGCGGACCGCGCCGACCGCTCGCACGTGCTCCCGCACGGCTCGGACGGCGCCGTCGGCGTCGCCGTCACGCACCGCCGCCGCGATCCGCTCGTGCTGCGCCAGCGACTGCTCGGGGCGTCCGGGCTGCCGCAGCGACTCGCGCCGCGTCTCCGAGATCTGCGGCGCCAGCGCCTCGTAGAACCCCTGCAGCAGGGGGCTTCGCCCGGCCGCGGCGACGGCGGCGTGGAAGCGGCGGTCACCCTCGCCGCCCAGGTCGCCGGCCGCGACGGCCGTGCGCATCGCGGCGAGCGCGTCGTCCAGGGCGGCGAGGTCGTCGTCCGTGCGGCGCACCGCGGCGAGCTCGGCGAGCTTGACCTCGAGCGCCTCGCGCGCCTCCAGGACGTCCGGAAGCCGCTGCCGGCGCTCCAGCAGCACCTCGATCGGCTCGGGCGTCAGGTCGGTGCGGCGCAGGTAGGTGCCGTCGCCCTGGCGGATGTCGACCAGGCCTTGCACCTCCAGCACGACGAAAGCCTGCTTGAGGCTGTTGCGGCTCACTCCGAGCCGGGCGGCGAGCTCGCGCTCGGGCGGGAGGCGGTCGCCCGCCCCGAGCCCGGCGTCGCGGACGTGCTGGAGCAGGTGCTGCACGAGCTGCTCGTACAGGCGAGTGCGGGGCACCGGCCGAAGGGCTTCGCTCATCGCGGCTCCAGACGCTCAGCGGCTGACCCACTGTAGGTCTCGGGCCCCCGCCGAACGGCTACTCGGCCAGGCCCTGCTCCACCGCGTAGCGGACCAGCTGTGCCCGGTTGTGCAGCTGCAGCTTGCTGAGCGTGTTCTGCACGTGGTTCTCCACCGTGCGGTGCGACAGCACCAGCCGCTCGGCCACCTGGCGGGCGGTCAGTCCCTTCGCGACCAGCCGGAGCACCTCCGTCTCGCGCGGCGTGAGCCGCGGCGCGCCCTCCTCGCCCGCCGTCCGGCGGTACTCCCCCAGCACCAGGCCGGCGAGCCCCGGCGTGAACACGGCGTCGCCGGCCGCCGTCCGGCGCACGGCGTCGACCAGCTCGGCGTTGCTCGCCGACTTCACGAGGTAGCCGGTGGCTCCGGCCTTGACCGCCTCCAGCACGTCGGACTGCTCGCCGCTCGCCGACAGCACCAGCACGCGCACCCCGGACGGCGCCACCGCGCGGGTGACTTCGACGCCGGACCGCCCCGGCATCTGCAGGTCGCACACGAGCACCTGCGGGCGGCAGGCGGCGCAGACACGCACCGCCTTGTCGCCGTCGCCGGCGGTGCCCACGACGTCCATGCCGGCGGCCGTGAGGTCGCGCTCCACCGCGTCGCGCCAGATCGGGTGGTCGTCGGCGAGGACCACCCGCAGCGGTGCGGCCGGCTCGTCGGCAGGCTCAGCGGGCACACGCAGCTCGACCTCCGTACCGTGACCCGGCGCGCTCGTGACGAGCACGCTGCCGCCGAGGTCCTCCACCCGGCCGCGCACCGAGCGTGCCACGCCCATCCGGCCCTCCCGCTCGGCCTGCTCCAGCCGCCCCGGCGGGATGCCCGGCCCGTCGTCCCGGACCGTGACGACGACGGCGTCGCCCTCGTCCTCGACGAGCAGCCACGCGCGGCCGCCAGCGTGCTGGCGCACGTTGTCCAGGCAGGCCTGCAC
>JALYMN010000377.1 GCA_030773675.1 Actinomycetota bacterium | reverse complement strand
CCCGCGGGCCGCGGCCCGGCGTGCGGCTGCGGCTGCCGCGCGCCGTCCGCGCCCGTAGGCTTGCCCGGTGTTCGACCAGCTGGGGTGGGGCGAGATCACGGTCCTGCTCCTGCTCGCATTGTTCGTCTTCGGCCCGGAGCGGCTGCCGGGGCTCGCCGCCGACGTCGGCAAGGGGCTGCGCAAGGCGCGGACGATGCTGCGCGGGCTGTCCGACGACATCCGCACCGAGCTCGGTCCAGAGGTCGGCGACCTCGACCTGGCCAGCCTGCACCCCAAGCGGTTCGTGGCCGACCTCATGCGCGAGGACGACGAGCTGCCGCCGCCGTCGGTGCGCCCCGCCGTCCGGGCGCTCGCGCCGGGCGAGCCGGCGCCCTGGGACCCCGACACGACCTGAACCGGAGCGGATCCTCCTACCGGCGGGCGGGGGTGAGCCCGAGCGACATCCCCGCCAGGCCGCGCGGCTTGCCGGTGAGCGCGTCGACGACGTGCAGCAGCTCCTTGGCCGCCGGCGCGTCCTGGTCGGCGAGCACGAGCGGCTGGCCGGTGTCGCCGCCCTCGCGGAGCCGGACGTCGATCGGCACCTGCCCGAGCAGCGGCACGTCGGTGCCGAGCAGCCGCGACAGCGACGACGCCACCGCCTCGCCGCCGCCGACCCCGAACACGTCGACGCGCTCGCCGCAGTGCGGGCACGGCAGGTAGCTCATGTTCTCCACGACGCCGGCGATGCGCTGGTGCGTCTGCAGCGCGATGGCACCGGCGCGCTGCGCCACCTCCTGCGCGGCGAGCTGCGGCGTCGTCACCACGAGGATCTCGGCGCTCGGGACGAGCTGCGCGACCGAGATGGCGATGTCGCCCGTGCCCGGTGGCAGGTCCATGAGCAGGACGTCGAGGTCGCCCCAGTACACGTCGGCGAGGAACTGCTGCAGCGCGCGGTGCAGCATCGGCCCGCGCCACACGACGGGCGTGTTGTCCTTGGTGAACATGCCGATCGAGATGACCTTCACGCCGTGCGCGACGGGCGGCAGGATCATCTGCTCGACCTGCGTCGGCCGGTGCTCGACGCCGAGCATCCGCGGCACCGAGAAGCCGTAGATGTCGGCGTCCACGACGCCGACCTTCACGCCCCTCGCCGCCATGGCCGCCGCGAGGTTGACGGTCACCGAGCTCTTGCCGACGCCGCCCTTGCCGGACGCGACGGCGAACACGCGGGTCAGCGAGCCCGGCTGGGCGAAGGGGATCTCGCGCTCGCCCGCGTCGCCGCGGAGCTGGGTCTGCAGCTGCTGGCGCTGCTCACTGCTCATCACGTCGAGCTCGACCTCGACGCGGCGCACGCCGGGCAGGGTCATGACCGCGCCCGTCACGTCGCGGGTCAGCGTCTCCTTCATCGGGCAGCCGGCGACGGTCAGGTACACGCCGACACGGGCGACGCCGTCCGAGTCGACGACGGCCGACTTCACCATACCGAGCTCGGTCAGCGGACGCCGGATCTCCGGGTCCTTGACCGTCGCGAGGACGGCCTGGAGCTGCTCGGAGGTCGGCACAGGGGAGGTCACGATGCTTCCTTCGGGGGAGGGTCCAGCGACGCGCCGGGCGTCGTCCATCCTACGGCGGCAGCGCACTCCCGCCCGTCGAGCGCGGGCCTGCGCGACGGCCCTCCCCGGTCGGCCGGGTCAGCCCAGCGCCGCGATCGCGTCGGCAGTCGCGAGCGTCCGCCGCGCGTTGGCGACGTGCAGGTTCTCCACCATCCGGCCGTCGACGGTGACGACGCCGCGCCCCTCCCGCTCGGCCTCGGCGAACGCCTCGATGACCCGGCGGGCGGCGTCGACCTCGGCCTCATCCGGAGCCCAGACCCGGTTGGCCACCTCCACCTGCGACGGGTGCACGAGCGTCTTGCCGTCGAAGCCGAGCTGGGCGCCCTGCACGCACTCGGCCTCGAAGCCCTCGAGGTCCTTCACGTCGTTCCACACGCCGTCGAGCGCCACGATGCCCGCCTCCCGCGCGGCCAGCAGCGCGGTCGCCAGGTGCGGCAGCAGCGGCCCGCGGCCGGGCACCAGCGCCGCGCGCAGCTCCTTGGCCAGGTCGTTGGTGCCCATGACGAACGCGTCGACCTGCGGGTGCGCCGCTATCTCCCGCGCGGCGAAGACCCCGGACGGCGTCTCGATCATGGTCCAGATCCGGGTGTCCGGGCCGGTCACCGCGGCGACTGCCGCGACGTGGTCCGGGCCGTTCACCTTGGGGACGACCACGGCGGCGGGCCGGGCGGCCGCCGCCGCGCGCAGATCCGCATCGCCCCACGGCGTGTCGAGCCCGTTGCACCGGATCGTGAGCGTCCGCCGGCCGTACTCGCCCGAGCGCACCGCCGCGCACGCCTGCTCGCGGGCCGCCTCCTTGGCGTCGGGCGCGACGGCGTCCTCGAGGTCGAAGATGACCGCGTCGGCCGGCAGGGTCTTGGCCTTGTCGAGCGCCCGGGCGTTCGACGACGGCATGTAGAGCACCGACCGCAGCACGGGGGGCGTCGCGGCGGTCACAGGCCGTACTCCTCGGCGAGCCGCGGGTCGCGGGCGGCGAGGTCCTGCGCCAGCCGCAGCACGACCTGGCACTGCTTGTACGTCGCGTCGTCCTGCATCTTGCCGTCGATCATCACCGCGCCGCTGCCGTCGCCCATCGCCTCGACGACCCGCTTCGCCCAGCGCACCTCGGCGACCTCCGGCGAGAACACCCGCTCGGCGATCTCGACCTGCACGGGGTGCAGCGTCCAGGTGCCGACGCAGCCGAGCAGGTAGGCGTTGCGAAACTGGTCCTCGCACGCGACGACGTCCTTGATGTCGCCGAACGGCCCGTAGTAGGGGTAGATGCCGGCCGCGACGCAGGCGTCGACCATACGGGCGACCGTGTAGTGCCACAGGTCCTGCTGGTACGTCGCCCGCGTCGCGTCAGCGTCGCCGTTCCCCGTCGACGGGGGGTCTTGCCGCACGAGGTAGCCGGGGTGCCCGCCGCCGACCCGGGTCGTCTTCATCCGCCGGTCCGCCGCGAGGTCGGCCGGGCCGAGCGAGATGCCCTGCATCCGTGGGGAGGCCTGCGCGATCTCCTCGACCCGCGCCACGCCGGACGCCGTCTCGAGGATCGCGTGCACCTGCAGCGGCCGGCCGACCCGGCCCTTGGCCTCGAGCTGCGCCAGCAGCCGGTCGACGTAGTGGATGTCCTCCGGCCCCTCGACCTTGGGCACCATGACCACGTCGATCCGGTCGCCCACCTCGGTGACCAGCGTCGTGAGGTCGTCGAGCACCCACGGGCTGTCCAGGCTGTTCACCCGGGTCCACAGCTGCGTGTCGCGCATGTCGACCGACCTCGCGACCTCCACCAGCCCGGCGCGGGCCGCCTCCTTGTTGGCCGCCTGCACCGCGTCCTCGAGGTTGCCGAGCAGGATGTCGACCTGCGGCACGAGGTCGGGGACCTTCGCGACCATCTTCGGGTTCGACGGGTCGAAGAAGTGAATCATCCGGGAGGGTCGCCACGGGACCTCGCGGAGCGGCGCCGGCGCGCCGACGGCCAGGGGGCGGAAGAAGTCCTTGGGGCTGCGCACGTGCGGGACAGTAGCGAGCAGGAGCCGCCGTACTCTCGAGGGCATGTCGACGATGCCCCTCAGCAGCGGGGAGCTCGCGGCGTGGCGCACGTTCCTCCGCGCCCACGCCACGGTGACCCGCCGGCTCGAGGCGGAGCTCGTCGCCGAGCACGACCTGCCGCTCGCGTCGTACGACGTGCTCGTGCAGCTGTCCGAGGCGCCGCACCGGGCGCTGCGGATGACCGAGCTCGCCGAGCGCGTGCTGCTGTCGCGCAGCGGCCTGACCCGGCTGGTGGACCGGCTCGAGCGTGACGGCCTGGTCAGCCGGCGGGCCTGCCCGGAGGACGCCCGGGGCACCCTCGCCGTGCTCAGCGAGCAGGGGCTCGAGCGCCTGCGCCAGGCGTGGCCCACCCACCTGCGGGGCGTCGCGCAGCACGTCACCGACCGGCTCAGCGCCGAGGAGCTCGCCACCCTCGACGAGCTGCTCGGTCGGCTGGTCGCCGACGCGGCGCCGACCGCTGAGCCCTGAGCGCGCCGCTGCCCGCGCGGTCGACCGCGACGCCGTCGGGGTCGGGCTCGCCGTCGGCGCCTACGGGCTGTCCTTCGGTGCGGCGTGCACCGCCGCCGGGCTGAGCGTCGGACAGGCCTGCGCGCTGTCGCTGCTGCTGTTCACCGGCGCCTCGCAGTTCGCGCTCGTCGGCGTGCTCGGTGCGGGCGGCAGCGCCGTTGCCGCCGTCGTCGGGGCGCTGCTGCTCGGCTCGCGCAACACCCTCTACGCCGTGC
>JALYMN010000376.1 GCA_030773675.1 Actinomycetota bacterium | reverse complement strand
GGCGCGGATCGCGGCGCCGACGCTCGCGATCGCCGGCGCGGACGACCCGGCCACGCCGCCGGAGCACCTCGCGGCGATCGCCGAGGGCGTGCCCGGAGGGCGGCTGCTCGTGCTGCCGCAGGCCGCGCACCTCGCCAACGTCGAGCAGCCGGCGGCGGTCAACGCCGCGCTGCTCGCCCACCTCGACCCCGCCGGGCAGTCGCCGCACACCCGTGGGATGCACGTACGCCGGGCCGTGCTCGGCGACGCGCACGTCGACCGCTCGATCGCCCGGACGACGCCGCTCAGCGCGCCGTTCCAGGACTTCATCACCCGCTACGCGTGGGGCGACGTCTGGTCGCGGCCGGGCCTGGACCGGCGCAGCCGCAGCATGCTCACCCTGGCGCTGCTCACCGCGCTGGGGCAGACGCACGAGCTCGGCATGCACGTGCGGGCTGCGATCACCAACGGGCTCACCGTCGACGAGATCGGCGAGGTGCTCCTGCACTCCGCCGTGTACGCCGGGGTGCCGGCGACCAACAGCGCCCTCGCGGTGGCCCAGCAGGTCCTCGCCGAGCTCGGGCTCGACGGCCCGGCGGACGACGCGGGCGGGCAGCCGAGCGTTCCCGCGGTGCCCGGAGGACCTGCTCCGGGGTCCGAGTGACACCGCTCACCCGAACGGCGTAGCGTCCGACGTCCCGCACGGCCCTGCTCCGCCGCGCACAGCCGCCAGGCACACGCCCGGATCGCGTGACCTGCTGGTCGACCGGAGCAGACGTGGACGTCGTGGATGTCGCCGAGCGCCTCATGGCCGAGTTCGAGGACCGCCTCAGGCTGCACGTGATCACCGGGGTGGTCAACCAGTGCCGCCGGGAGCTCGGCGGCAGCGCCGGAGCCGCGCTGCCGGAGCTCCTCGAGCAGCGGTCCCGGGAGCGCCTGCTGGAGGTCGTGCGCACGGCCGTCCCGGCGCCGCGGACGCCGAGCGCGGGAGCCGGCAGCTGACGGCGCGCGTGCCGGGCGATCCGGCAGCGCCGAGCACCGGCACTGCGCATCGCGGACCGGCTCGGGGGGCACCTGCGGCACGACCGGACCACCCACACCCCGAAGACCACCGCGAAGGAGAGGCATGACCACGCTCAACGACCAGCAGACGCAGCAGCCCGTGGCGCAGGCGGCGGCGCAGACGGTCGGCGACAAGCTCAGGGGGCGCGTCGCCTTTGTCACCGGCGGGACCCGTGGCATCGGCGCCGCCATCAGCCGCAGCTTCGCCACGCAAGGCGCGACGGTGGCCGCCGGTTACAGCGGCAACGACGAGGCGGCGACGAAGCTCCGCGACGGCCTCGCGGCCGACTTCCCCGGCCAGGGCTTCAGCGTCCACAAGGGCGACATCGCCAACGCCGACGACTGCCGCCGCACCATCCAGGAGGTCATCGACCAGCACGGCCAGCTCGACATCCTGGTCAACAACGCGGGCATCACCGCCGACCGCAGCGTGCTCAAGATGTCCGACGACGACTGGCGGCGCGTGCTCGACGTCAACCTCTCCGGCGCCTTCTACCTGTCGCAGGCGGCGCTGCGGCACATGCTCGAGCGCGGCAACGGACGGATCATCATGATCTCGTCGGTGATCGGCGAGATGGGCAACATCGGTCAGGCGAACTACGCGGCGTCGAAGTCCGGCCTGTTCGGGCTCACCCGCACGCTCGCCCGCGAGGCCGCGTTTCAGCTGCAGCGGTCGGGCAAGCTCGAGGGCGGCCTCGGCGTGACGGTCAACTCCGTCACGCCCGGCTACATCGCCACCGAGATGCTCGGCACCGTGCCCGAGAAGGTCCTCGACCAGATCCGGTCGAAGATCCCGATGAACCGGCTCGGCGAGCCGGAGGAGATCGCCCGCGTCGTGCACTTCCTCGCCGCGGACGCGTCCGGCTACATCACCGGCCAGGTGTGGGGCGTCAACGGCGGCATGGACATGTAGTCCCGACGCTGCGCAGCGGAGCCCGGTCGGACCTCGGTCCGCCGGGCTCCGCGGCGTAGGGAGACGGTGAGCGCGACCGACGCACCCGGCGACCGACGAGGAGCTGCAGTAACGCTGCTGGAACCGCTGCTGAGACCGCTAGGACCATCCCGCCGTTCCGCGCCGACCACGTGGGGAGCCTGCTGCGCCCCCCCGCGCTGCTCGAGGCGCGCGACCGGCGCGCGCGGGGGGAGCTGCCCGCCGAGGACTCCGGCGCATCGAGGACGAGGCGGTCCGCGACGTCGTGCGCATGCAGCAGGACGTCGGGCTGCGCTCCGCGACCGACGGGGAGTTCCGCCGCTCGTCCTGGCACATGGACTTCATCTACCAGCTCTCGGGCGTGAGCAAGGCGGCCGCCACCCTGCACGTCACGTTCCACAACGAGCAGGGCGACATCGAGTTCACGCCCGCGGCGCTGCACGTCGACGGCCGGATCGGCCTGGAGGAGCCGATCTTCGCCGACGACTTCGCGTTCCTGCGCGACACCACCTCGCCCAGCGTGACCCCGAAGATCACGATCCCGTCGCCGAGCATGGCCCACTACCGCGGCGGCCGGGCCGTGATCGACCCCGCGGTCTACCCGGACGAGGAGCAGTTCTGGACCGACCTGTCCGCCGCCTACGCCGCGGAGGTGGCCGCGCTCGCCGACCTCGGCTGCACCTATCTGCAGCTCGACGACACCAGCCTCGCCTACCTCAACGACCCGTCGCAGCGGGAGATGCTGGCTGGCCAGGGCCGCGACGCCGAGCACCAGCACGAGCGCTACATCCGCCAGATCAACACGGCCATCGCCAGCCGTCCCGCCGGCATGAGCGTGACCACGCACATGTGCCGGGGCAACTTCCGGTCGTCCTCGGTCGCCTCCGGCGGCTACGACTTCGTCGCCGAGGCCCTGTTCGGCGAGCTCGCCGTCGACGGCTTCTTCCTCGAGTACGACGACGAGCGCAGCGGCGGGTTCGAGCCGCTGCGCTTCGTGCCCGAGGGCAAGCAGGTCGTGCTCGGCCTCGTGACCACCAAGCGCGGCCAGCTCGAGGACAAGGACGCGCTCAAGCGCCGCATCGACGAGGCCAGCCGCTTCGTGCCGCTCGAGCAGCTGTACCTGTCGCCGCAGTGCGGCTTCTCCTCCACCGTCGAGGGCAACGCGCTCACCTACGCCGAGCAGGTCGCGAAGCTGGCGCTCATCGTCGAGACGGCCGAGGAGGTCTGGGGGTAGGGCCAACTCCCGCCTCACGACGGCCTGGACGGTCGCGCACCGTCGGGCCCTCGCCCGTCCTGTTCGCACCCGTTCGGCCGACCGACTCGAGAAAATCCGCGCGCGCCGCGACTCGGGCAGGGCTAGCCTCCGCCGCGCGAATGCCTCTGGGGGGACGTCGTGGACCGGATCGCCTGGTTCGTGCTGCGCCACCGCCTGCTCGTCGTGCTGGGCTGGGCGGTCGTGCTCGTCGCCGGCCTGGCGCTGTCGCAGCGCGCCGTCGACCGGCTCGTCTTCGACTTCTCGCTGCCCGGGCAGCCGGGCTACGAGACCGAGCAGGAGCTCGTCGACCGGTACGGCAGCGGTCCCGACGAGGGGACGGCGGTCGTCCGGTCACCGCACCGCGCGGCTCCGTCGCCGAGCAGCGGCCGCAGGTCGACGCGGTGTTCCGCGGCCTCCAGCAGCAGTTCCCGCAGTACCGGGTGGTCTGGGCGGGGAACACGGGCGAGCAGCGTTTCACCACGGACGACGGCCGCACGGCGTACGGCATCGTCGACAGCAGCCGCCTGACCGGCTTCGACCAGCTGCCGGTGCACCGCGCCCTGCGGCCCTACCTCGAGCAGCAGGAGCGCGCGACCGGCCTCGACGTCCGGACGACGGGCTACTGGGAGCTGTCGGAGGGCAGCGACGCCGGGGAGGCGCAGGCCGAGGCGCCGTCGGTCTGGGGCGAGACGATGCTCGGCGCGGTCGGTGCGCTCGTCGTGCTCGTCTTCGTGTTCGCGTCGTTCCTGGCCCTCGTGCCCCTGCTCGTCGCGGCCGTGTCGATCCTCGCGACGTTCCTGTGCCTGCTGGCGCTCACCTACGCCATCGACGTCAGCTTCATCGTGCAGTTCCTCGTCGCCCTCGTGGGCCTCGGCGTGGCGATCCACTACTCGCTGCTCGTCGTCAACCGCTGGTGCGAGGAGCGCGAGCACGGGCGTGACAACGCCGACGCCGTCGCCGAGGTGGTCCGGACGGCGGGGCACGCGGTGGTCGCCTCGGCCGGGACCGTGGCCATCTCGCTGCTGGCGCTGGTCGTCGTCCCGGTGCCGTTCCTGCGCAGCATGGGGCTCGGCGGGATGCTCATCCCGCTCGTCAGCACCGCGGTCGTGCTCACCCTGCTGCCCGCGCTGATCGCCAGCATCGGCCCCCGCACCGACTGGCCGCGGCTGCGGCACGAGGGGCAGGCCTCCCGCGCCTGGACCGCCTGGGGGCGCGGCGTCTACCGCCACCGCTGGCCGGCCGCGGCGGTGGGGCTGGCGCTCGTCGCGGCGCTCGTCGCCCGGTGTTCGGGATCAAAGTGGGGCTCGCCGGCACGTCGTCGCTCACGTCGTCCGGCCCGGCGGTCGAGGCGCTCGCCGAGCTGCGCCGGGGCGGCGTGCCGGCGGGCGTGGTCACCCCCCTCGAGGTGCTCGTCGAGGGCGAGGCCGTCGGGCCCCCCGCCGCCCAGCTCGCCGAGCAGGTCGTCCACCGGATCGAGGGGGTCGACGGGGTGGCCTTCGCCGCCGCCCCCGACGACCCGACGTGGCGGCGCGACGGCAGCGCGGTGATCGTCGTCGTCCCCGAGCAGGAGCTGGTCGACATCCAGCGCGCGGGCGTCGTGCGCGCCGTCCGGGAGGCCGCCGACGACGTGCCCGGGTTCGTCGGGGTGGCCGGGCCGGGCGCGACGGTGCTCGACTACGACGAGGCGGTCTTCGGCACGTTCCCGCTCGTCATGGCGCTCGTGGCGCTGACGACCTTCCTGCTGCTCGTGCGGACGTTCCGCTCGCTGCTGCTGCCCCTCAAGGCGGTCGTGCTGAACGTGCTGTCGGTGGCGGCGACCTTCGGCTTCGTCGTGCTGTTCTGGCAGCACGGGTTCGGCTCGGAGGCGGTGTTCGACGTCGCCGCGACCGGCGCGGTGCCGTTCTGGATGCCCGTGCTGATCTTTGCGTTCCTCTTCGGCCTGTCCATGGACTACGAGGTCTTCATCCTCGCCCGCATGCGGGATGAGTATGACCGCAGCGGCTCCACCCGGACGGCGGTCGTCGAGGGGCTCGGGCGCACCGGCCGGCTCGTCACCTGCGCTGCGCTGATCCTGTTCTGGGCGTTCATCGCCCTCGCCTCCGCGCCCGGCACCGAGGTCAAGATGCTCGCGACCGCGCTGGGCCTGGGCATTCTCATCGACGCGACGATCGTGCGGGCGCTGCTCGTCCCGGCGCTCGTCGCGCTGCTGGGGAGCTGGAACTGGTGGCTGCCGGCCTGGCTGGCCCGGCCGCCCTGCGGGTCGCCCCGTCCGCCCGCGCGCTCGAGCCGGTGCACGTGCCCGCGCCTCGGTCCGCACCCGCTGCGGTGCGCCCGGGGGGCGCGCGTCGCCGGCCGGCACCGCCGGTAGGGCCGCGCTCAGAGCCGGCGCAGGGTCTCCGGGTCGGGCGCGCCGCCGTACCAGCGGTCGAGCACCTGCGCGAACACGGGCTCCTCGGGCGCCGCGGCGGCGAACAGCGTCATGCACGAGCGCAGCTTGAGCGCGTCGACCGGCCCGAGGACCTGCTCGGGGTCGGTCGCCGTCGACCCGGCGAGCACGCGGGCGCAGGCGAGCAGGCGCGGCCCGAGGACGGGGTGGTCGAGGTAGGCCCGCGCCTCGTCCAGCCCCGACAGGGCGTAGTGCTGCGCGGTCGCGCTGCGGCCGAGCCCGGCGACCTGGGGCAGGACGAACCACATCCAGTGGCCCTGCTTGCGGCCGGCGCGCAGCTCGCGCAGGGCCTGCTCGTACGTGCCGCCGTCCTGTGCGGCGACGAAGCGGTCGAGTCCGGCAGGGGCGTCCACTCCCGGGTCGTGCCCTTCCGCACACCTCGGGTCACCCCCGGGTCGGGCAGCATGGAGAGCGT
The DNA here is from genome assembly GCA_030773675.1 of Actinomycetota bacterium. The sequence continues at coordinate 6,049 of JALYMN010000376.1, read as the reverse complement.
GACGACGACCAGACCTCGGCCGTCGGCGGCGTCGGTCCGTCGGTGGCGCAAGCGCCTCGCCGACGAGCGCGCCGAGGCCGAGCTGTACCGCTCGCTGGCCTCCCGTCGCGACGGGGAGGACCGGGAGATCCTTCTCGGCATCGCCGAGGCGGAGGCCCGCCACGCGGCGCACTGGGAGCGGCTGCTCGGGGAGAACGTCGGGCTGCCCCGTCGCGGGAGCCTGCGCACGCAGGCGCTGGTGGCGCTGGCCCGCCGCTTCGGCTCGGTGTTCGTCCTCGCGCTCGTGCAGCGGGCCGAGAGCCGCACGCCGTACGAGGGCGACACCGACGCCACGGCCGCCATGGCCGCCGACGAGCGGGTGCACGAGGAGATCGTGCGCGGGCTGGCGGCCCGGGGCCGGGCGCGGGTGTCGGGCACGTTCCGCGCCGCCGTCTTCGGCGCGAACGACGGCCTGGTGAGCAACCTCGCGCTCGTGCTCGGCGTGAGCGGCGGCGGGGCCGCGACCAGCACCGTCCTGCTCACCGGACTGGCCGGGCTGCTGGCGGGCGCGCTGTCCATGGGCGCGGGAGAGTGGATCTCGGTGCGCTCGCAGCGCGAGCTGCTGCACGCCTCGTCGCCGGGCCCGGGCACCCAGGCGGTCATCCCGCACCTGGACGTCGACGCCAACGAGCTCGCCCTTGTCTACCGGGCCCGCGGCATGGCGCCCGAGGAGGCGCAGCGGCGCGCGGACGCCGTGCTGCGCAGCCAGGAGCCGGCGCACGACACGGCCTCGGGCGAGGCCCTGGAGGCGGTCGGGTCGGACCTGTCGGCGGCGCTGTCCAGCTTCGCGTTCTTCGCCTCGGGCGCGCTGGTGCCGGTGCTGCCCCTCCTGCTCGGCCTCAGCGGGACGGCGGCGCTGGCCGCCGCGTGCGTGCTGGTCGGGTTCGCCCTGCTCGTGACCGGCGCGACGGTCGGCGTGCTGTCCGGCGGGCCGCCGCTGGCTCGCGCGCTGCGGCAGCTGGCGATCGGGCTCGGCGCGGCGGCCGTCACCTACGCCGTGGGCCGTGCCCTCGGGGCCACCGTCGGCTGAGCGCCGGTGAGCACCGCCTGCAGCCGGCGGGCCTCCACGCCCAGCCGAGCGCCGGTGGCGCCGACTTCCCGAACTCGTCGACAGAGCCCGCCAGTCCCCGCCGCCGGCTCAACCGGTCGCCGGGATCGGCTGCGGCGCGACAGCGACGGCGACGGCGGTGCCGCGCCGCGCGAGCAGGGTGACCGCGACCGCGAGCAGGAACCACCGCGTGGGCAGCGGCGGCACCATCACAACAGCGCCGGCGATCAGCAGCCTCGCGTGCAGGCGTGCGGTCTGCGGGTCCCTCCGCAGGCGGAGGGCGACCAGCAGCCAGCCGGCGCCGGCGGCGAGGAACGTCACGACGTACGCCGCGGTCACCAGGGGGTGGCCCTGCTCCGCCATCCTCGGGGCCTCGGTGGTGATTGCCGGCAGGATCACCAGCTGCGACCAGGCACCGCCGGCCAGCAGCAGCGTGCCCCCGGCAGCGGCCAGGACGGCGTTGCGGCCGTGCCTGTCCTGCAGCGCAGGTGCATTCACGGCGAGGTGCACGAGGCCAAGCATCAGCAGGGCGACTGACACGAGCGCCAGAGCGCTGGAGGTCACTCCCACGGCGGAGCGGGACACGGCGCCGACCTGGTCGCCGAAGACGGCGAGCGCTGCTACGAACAGCAACAGGGACAGCACGGCGGCGGGTCCGGCCAGCACGGCGCCCCGGCGGGCGGCGGCGGTCAGCGGGTTCTCGGTCACGTAAGGCTCCTCGGTCGTCGGGCCGCGGACGCTAGGCAGCACCCCCTCCTCAACGCGTCCTCCCGACGGACGGGCTGCTCCTCCTCGAGAAGGAGGGCAACGGGCAACGGACGGTCGTACGGTGCCGCCATGGGCGGAGCTGGCAGGGGCTACGTGGCGCTCTCTGTCGGACTGTCCGGCCTGGGCGTCGTTCACGCGGTCGGGTCCGGAGCCGGGCCGGCTCACGCGGCCGCCGTCCTGCTGGGGACCCTCGGGGTGCTGCTCGCTCCAACCGCCCCGGTAGCGCTCGCAGCCCTCGCAGCCCTGTCCACGGCGGCGCAGGTCGCGCTGGACGCCGGCGTCCCGACCTTCGCGTCCTTCCTGGTGCTGCTGGTCGCGACGTACGCCCTGGGTAGGGCCTGCGACCTGCCGCGGCTGCTGACCGGCCTGGCCCTGCTCGTGGCCCCGATCGTCCTCATGGTCGCCGCCGACCCGTCGCTGCAGAGGCCGGTGGAGATCGTCTTCCCGGTCGTGTACCTGGGCGGCGGTGTGGGAGTGGGCCGGCTTGCACGGTCACGCGAGCGAGCGGCGCAAGCGGCGGTGGCGGCCGTCGCGGCAGCAGCCGCGAGTCGGGAGCACGAGGCGCTGGCCGAGGAGCGGGCCCGGATCGCCCGGGAGATGCACGACGTGGTCGCGCACAGCGTCAGCCTCCTCGTCGTGCAGGCCGAGTCGGCGGCAGCCGTGCTGGACCGCGACCCGGAGCGGGCGCGGGCGCAGTTGGAACGGATCAGCGCCTCGGGCCGACAGGCGCTTGAGGAGTTGCGGCGCCTGCTCGGGTTGCTCCAAGCCGGCGGCGAGCAGGACGGCACGCACCCGCAGCCGGCGCTCGCCGACCTCCCCGGGCTCCGCGAGGCGGTGCAGGCGACGGGTGCCCGCGTCGAGCTGCACGTGGACGAGGACGCAGGTGCCGCGCCGCCGGGGGTGCAACTGACGGCGTACCGCGTGGTGCAGGAGGCGCTCACGAACGCTGTACGGCACGGTCGCGCCACGTCCGTACAGGTGAACGTCCGACGGCAGGGCGACGTGTTGTCGGTGGACGTCGTCGATGACGGGACGGCGCCGCCCAGCGGCTCTGCCCCGGGGCACGGCCTGCAGGGGATGCGCGAGCGGGTCGGCCTCTACGACGGCGAGCTCGAGGCGGGGCCACGCAGCGACGGAGGCTTCCGGGTCGCCGCTCGTCTGCCGGTTGCGCCGTGACAACGCTGCTGCTCGTCGATGACCAGGAGTTGGTCCGCGAGGGCCTGCGCCTGGTGCTGGAGTCCGAGCCCGAGCTGAAGGTCGTCGGGGAGGCGGCGGACGGGGAGGCGGCGGTCCGCGAGGCGCTGCTGCTGCGACCGGACGTCGTGCTGATGGACATCCGGATGCCCCGCGTGGACGGGCTCACGGCCATCCGGCGGCTGCTGGCCAGCGGCGTCGGACCGCGGGTCCTCGTGCTCACGACGTTCGCGCTAGATGCCTACGTGTACGAGGCACTGCGCGCTGGAGCGAGCGGCTTCCTGCTGAAGGACTCCCCGCGCACGCACCTCGTGCATGCCGTGCGGACTGTCGCGGCGGGCGATGCGCTCCTGGACCCGGTGCTGACCCGGCGCCTGATCGACGACTTCGTCCGCCGTCCGCCTCCGGAGGCAGGACCGCCGGAGGTGCTCAGGCACCTGACCGGGCGTGAGCTGGACGTGCTGCGCCTGCTGGCGGAGGGGCTGTCCAACGCCGAGGTCGCCGCTCGGCTCGTGCTCGGCGAGACGACGGTGAAGACGCACGTCGCGTCGCTGCTGAGCAAGCTCGGGCTGCGCGACCGCGTGCAGGCGGTGGTGCTCGCCTACGAGTCCGGGCTGGTGCGGCCTGGCGGTTGACCTCGCGCGGGCTGCGCGAGCGGTGCGCCCGGGACGCCTCGGGATCGAGTCCACTTTCGTGGTGTGCAAAGCGGTCACCACGTGATCCGGTGCGTGCAGGTCAGGCGGGAGGTGCGGCCACTGCCAGGGGCTCGCCGGGCCCTTGCACGCCCGCAGGCCAGGCGAGCCGCGCGTCGCAGGAGGGCGTACCGGGCGGAGCCACCCTCGCCGCCGACCCGGACGACGCCCGGCCCCGCCGCCGTCAGGGGCGGGGGGCGCCGCAGCGCTCGCACACGTCGCCCGGGCGCTCGGGCACCCGCCCGCACTCGGGGCAGATCATCGACAGCCAGCAGACCGGATCGCCGCCGGGCTCGTCGTCGCTCCCCTGGCCCTCGCCGCGCTGGGTGGGGGAGAGTCGCTCCACGCTCCCCTCCTACCCACCGCGCCTGCCGGAGGACCCGATGACCGACGACCCCGCCGCGGCGCGCGAGGCGGTGCCCGGCCGCCCCCGCCCCGGGGCACCCGTCTACCCCGACTTCGCGCTCGACGGGCAGGGCAGCCCGAGCCGCTACCGGCACCACGAGTCGGGCCGCGGGCTCAACTACTACCTCGCCGACCCGGAGCTCGCGGCCGTGCTCGACACCCACCTCGACCCGGCGACCCGCGGCTGGGCCGAGGAGGTGCTCGTCGACCTCGGCGAGCGCGCCGGAACCTCCCTCGTCGCTCGCGCCGACGCCTACGACGCGGCCGGTCACCAGCTGGTCCGCTACGACCGGTTCGGCCGCGACGTCAGCGAGATCGCCTACCACCCCGACTGGCTCACCAGCCTCGCCGAGGTGTTCGACCTCGGGCTCGTCGGCTGGAACCACGACCCGGCCCGGCTGGAGCGGTACGGCCGCGCGCCGGTCACCCTGCTGACGGCGATGGACTACCTGGTCGGCCAGGCCGACATGGCGCTGTGCTGCCCGCTCGAGCTGGCGCACGGCACCGTCGTCGTCCTGGAGCAGTTCGCGTCGGCCGAGCAGCACGCCCGCTTCCTCCCGCCGGTCGTGGCCACGACGGCCGCCGACCGGCTGCAGGTCGCCCAGGTCGCCACCGAGATCACCGGGGGCAGCGACGTCGGCGCCACCCGCACCGAGGCGGTGCGCACGCCGGACGGCGGCTGGTCGCTCACCGGCGAGAAGTGGTTCGCCTCCAACGTCGGCGCCGACCTCATCGTCACGATGGGCCGGGTCGACCCCGCGACGGCGGGCACCCGCGGGCTCGGCCTGTTCGTCGTGCCGCGGCGCAGGTCCGACGGCACCCCGAACGGCGTGAGCATCCGGCGGCTGAAGGACAAGATGGGCACGATCGGCGTCCCGACCGGGGAGCTGATCCTCAACGACGCCGAGGCGCACCTCGTCGGCGACGCCGACAGCGGGTTCCGCTACATGGCGGAGATGCTCAACCACACGCGCTACTGGAACGCGGTCGGCTCGGTGGGGATGATGCGGCGGGCCTACCTCGAGGCCGCGACGTACACCGCGCGCCGCGGGTCGTTCGGCACCACCCTCGACGCCTTCCCGATGATGCGCGAGCGGCTGGTCTGGCTGCAGGTCGACCTCGCCGCGACGACCGCGCTGCTGTTCCACACCGGCGCGGCGCTCGACGCGGCCGCCGCCGGCGGCGACCCGCGCGACGCCCTCCGGTTCCGGACGCTCGCGCCGGTCGTCAAGTACCGCTCGGGCGAGCAGTGCGTCGAGTTCGCCCGCGCGGCGGTCGAGATGCTCGGTGCGAACGGCTACACCGCACCGTTCGGCACGCCGCGGCTGTACCGCGACGCGCAGGTCAACCCGATCTGGGAGGGCACGAGCAACATCTGCGCGCTCGACCTGTGGCGGGCGGTCACCAAGCAGCGCGGGCACGAGCCGGTGCTCGACGCCTGCGAGGCGCTCGTCGCCGGCCTGCAGACCGCGCCGGCCCGGAGGCTGGGAGAGGCGGCGCTGGCCGGCGGCAAGGACGTCCGAGAGGCCGTCGACGGGCTCGCCGCCGAGCCCCGGGCGCGGCAGGAGCAGCAGGTGCGCCGGCTGGCCGACCTGGTCGGCGACGTCGTGGCGCTGGCCGCGCTGGCGCAGGAGGCGGAGACCGACCTGGTCCGCCGCGCCGATCACCGGCGGGCGCTGCTCGGCGAGCTGCACGCGCAGCGCCTCGTCCGTGCGCACAGCCGGCGCTCGGCGGTGCTGGAGGAGTCCCGCGGCGTGCCGGAGCTCTACCCGCTGCTCGTCGGCGAGCAGCCGGTGGGCCGGGCGGCGTACGAGGAGGCGCTGGCGCTCAGGGCTTGAGCGCCGCGAGGTCGGGCACGGGGGCCGGGCCGAGCACCCGCTCGAGCGCGTGCGCGACCTGCAGC
>JALYMN010000375.1 GCA_030773675.1 Actinomycetota bacterium | reverse complement strand
GGGCGGTCCGGCCGCTCGTCCGCGTCGGGGCCGGCGTCGGCGTCGGCGGGCCCGGTGCGGGCGGGGGCGGTCGCGTCGTCGAGCGCGTCGGGCTCGGCGTCGTCGACCTCGGCGAGGCGGGCGAGCGCCTGCCGGGCGAGCGACCCCTTGTGCGCCAGGTAGCGCCGCGTGATGAGGTCGCGGTCGGGGTGGTCGGCGAGCCAGCCGGCGCCGGCGCGCAGCAGCTTGTCGATCTCGTCGTCGCTGACCCAGTAGTGCTTGGCGTCGTCGAGCACCGGCAGGCCGACGTACAGGTGGTTGACGGCGTCGGCGAGACGGACGGCGCCGGTCAGGCGCAGGTCGACGTAGCGGCTGTCGCCCCACTCGGGGAAGGTCCGGTCGAGCGGCACCCGGGTGGCCGCGACGCTCCAGCCGAGCGGGCCGAAGAAGCGTTCGGCCATCTCGGCACCGCCCCGGCAGGACAGCGCGGGCAGGGAGACCTCGAGCGGGAGCGGGACCCCGGCGAGCTCGGGCCGCTCCTTGCTGACGCCGCGCCGGGCGCTGGCGAAGACCTTGCCGAGCGCGACGGCGAGCAGGCTGGACGCCGCGTATGGTCGGTCGTTGACGTACTGCCCGAGGCTGAAGGCGTCCGGGCCGGCGGTCCGTCCGCCCCTGCCGCGGACGAGCCCGATCGGGTCGACCTCGAGCAGCAGGGCCGCGGTGCACCGTGCGTCGTCGGCCTCGGGGTAGAACACGTGCGCGGTCCCGACGGAGACGCTCGCGCTCTGCGGCCGGGCTGGGTTCTTGTGCAGCAGGAAGCCCAGGTCGGTCGCCGGCCGGTGAGTCGTGGTGATCGTCAGGAGCACGCGCCAGTGTGCGGTGCCGCGGTCGCCGGCGCGACCGACTTCCGGTCCTCCACCCGACAGGGCCTCGAGGTGCGCAGCCGACGTCGGGCGCGGTGACGCCGCCGCACTGCGGTGAGCGAGCGGATGGTGGCCTGCTCCTCCGGACCAGCCCGTTCGACGTCGACCCGACGACGTCGGTCATCGCCCCGCGCAACGCCCGCGCCCCCGGTACTCACCGGGGACGCGGGCGGAGCGAGGCGCGTCAGCGCTTGATGTTGACGACTTCTTGCAGCATCTCGTCGCTGGTGGAGATGATCTTCGAGTTCGCCTGGAAACCGCGCTGAGCGATGATCATGTTGGTGAACTCCTGCGCGAGGTCGACGTTGGACATCTCCAGCGCACCGGCCGTCAGCGTGCCGGAGCCTGCAGTGGCGGGGTCCACGACCGGCGGCGGGGCCGGGCTGGCCGCGACGCTCCACTGCAGCCGCCCGTTGCCCGACTTGATCAGGCCGGCCGGGTTCGGGAACACGGCGAGGCCGACCTTGCCGGCGGTGGAGGTGGCGCCGTCCGCCGTGACGATGTTGACGTTGCCGTCACGGCTGATGGAGAACGAGCGCAGGTTCTGCGCCTGGATCTGCAGCGGCTCGCCGCCGGGGGCCAGCACAAGGCCGCCGGCCGGGTCGACGAGGCGCCCCTCCGGGTCGAGGGTGAACGAGCCGGACCGCGTGTAGGCGGTGGTCCCGTCGACCAGGCGGAGGGCGAAGTAGCCGTTGCCCACGATCGCGAGGTCGGAGGGGCGTCCGGTGCTCTGGATTGCACCCTGACTCATGATCTTGTCGATGGCGTTGAGCTCGACGCCGAGGCCGACCTGCTGCGGGTTGACCGCTCCGCCCTGCCCGGTGGCGACCGCGCCGTCGCGGACGACCTGGGACAGGGTGTCCTGGAAGACCGTGCGGCTGGTCTTGAACCCCGAGCTGTTGACGTTGGCGATGTTGTCGCCGATGACGTCCATCATCGTCTGGTGAGTGCGCAGGCCGGAGACGCCGGCGAACATCGAACGCATCATGAGCTGTGTGTCCTTCGGGGGGCAGGGGTGGGTGCCGTCCGTGGCGGAAGAGGCACGCCGTCCTGGCGGGCCTGAGTGCGGAGGAGAGGGTGGGGCGGGACGTTGCGACGGGAGCGGCGCGCCCGTGTCGCCTCGGTAGGACTCGGTCGGGGTCGAGCCGGTCGGGGTCGGGTGAGGGCTAGGCGGGCGAGCCGGCCTGCGCGACGCGCTGGACGGCGTCCACCCCGAGCGAGCGGCCGTCGGCGAGCTCGACGACGGGCCCGTCGGCGGTGAACCGCACGCCGGTCACCGTGCCGGTCGCCGTGCCGCCGCCGGCCTCGTCGCTGAGGGTGCCGGTGACCTGCCGACCGACCATCCCCTCCGCGGTCAGTCGCTTCTGCCACTGCGCGACCTCCGTCTGCGCGCTGACGAGCTGGCCCAGCTTCTCCACCTGGGTGAAGGTGGCCATCTGCGTCATGTAGGCCTGGCCGTCGGTGGGTGCCATGGGGTTCTGGTACTTCATCTGGGCCACGAGCAGCTTCATGAACGCGTCCTGGCCGAGGCTGCCTCCGGGTGCCGTGGCAGTGGGGGCGGAGGGCGTCGTCGCGCTGGACGGGCCGGACAGGGGTGTGGTCACGGAACTCCTCGGCTACAGCCAGGTCCCGGCGGAGGAGCCTCCGGCCGGTGCGTCGTCCGTGACGCTGACGCCGACGGCGTCAGTACGTGTCTCGGCAGCTCCCGCCGGACCTGTAGTCGCCCGATCGGGAGGATCCTGCCGCGCGGACCGGCGGTCCTGCTCCGAAGCAGGACCCCCGGACGCACCGCCGGACAGCGCGCTCTGAGTGACGTCGAAGGACGACAGGTCCAGGCCGTGCTCGGCCAGCAGCCGCTGCACCTGCTCCGACGCGCCCGCCAGCCCGCGGGCGGCCGCGGCCTCAGGAGCGCGCAGCGTCACGTCGACCCGTCCGTCGATCACGGTGAGCCGGACCAGCACCGGCCCGAGCTCCGGCGGGTCGAGCCGGATGACGAGGCTCGCGCGGCCACCGTCGTCGCGCAGGCCTCGGGCGAGTTCGGACAGGGCCGGGCGGACCTGCTCCGACGGACCGGCGGACGCCGGTCCGAGCAGCCCGTCCACGACGGGAGGAGCACCGGTCGCGGCGGCGGTCGGGCTCACGCTGGGCGACGGCAGCTCGGCCGGAGCGGGCAGGTCCGCCAGGGGAGCGAGGTCGCCAGGGTCGAACCCCCCGGCGCGGCCGGTCGCGTCGGGCTGGTCGACCCTGCCGGGCAGTCCCGCGGGGATGACGACGTCGGCGAGGTCTGTCGGGGCCGGCAGGCCGGTGTGCGAGGTCGGGTCGGCCAGGTGCCGCGGAACGGCGGACGCGGCCGGAGCACCCTGGCCGGCCGGAGCGCCCTGGCTGGCCGGAGCGCCCTGGC
>JALYMN010000374.1 GCA_030773675.1 Actinomycetota bacterium | reverse complement strand
GCCCGGAGGTGCGCGGCCCTGCCGAGCCGCTGCTCATGGCGATCTCCGGCCGGCGCGGCATCACCGCCGAGCTGTCCGGACCCGGGCGGGACGTGCTGGCCGCCCGCCTCGGCGACTGACTCCCCCGGCCGGCCGCGGCACGCCCAGCGACACTGCGCGGGTGACAGCGCGCGGGTTCCGCCAGGTCGACGTCTTCGCCGACGTGCCGTACGCCGGCAACCCGGTGGCGGTGGTGCTCGACGCCGACGGGCTCGACGTGGAGATGATGCAGCGCTTCGCCCGGTGGACGAACCTGTCGGAGACGACGTTCCTGCTCCCCGCGCAGGACCCCGCGGCCGACTACCGGCTGCGCATCTTCACGCCGGGCGGGGAGCTGCCGTTCGCCGGGCACCCGACGCTCGGCAGCTGCTCGGCCTGGCTGGAGGCCGGCGGAGTCCCGCGCCGCGACGACGTCGTCGTGCAGGAGTGCGGCGCCGGACTGGTCGACGTGCGCCGCACCCGGCACGGCCTCGCCTTCGCCGCGCCGCCGCTGGTGCGCTCCGGGCCGGTCGAGGACGACCTGGTCGCGCGGCTGGCCGCGCTGCTCGGCGCCTCCCGCGACGACGTCGTCGACGCGCAGTGGGTGGACAACGGCCCGGGCTGGGTAGCCGTCCTGCTCGACAGCGCGGACGCCGTGCTCGCGCTGCGGCCGGGGGTCGTCGACCTCCCCGTCGGGGTCGTCGGCCCGTGTCCGACGGGCGCGCCGGAGGCCGTCGAGGTGCGCGCCTTCTTCCCCGTCGGCGACGGCGCGTTCGAGGACCCGGTGACGGGCAGCCTCAACGCCTCCCTCGCCGGGTGGCTGCTGCGCAGCGGCCGGGTGACCGCGCCGTACGTCGCCCGCCAGGGCACGGTGCTCGGGCGCGCCGGGCGGGTGCACGTGAGCACCGACGACGACGGCACGGTCTGGACGGGCGGCGGCACGACCACGTGCGTCCGGGGCCAGGTCGAGCTGTGATCTCGTCGTGCGGCCCGGCCTGCCTCAGCCCCGCCGCCCGCGTCCGGTCGGCGGACTCCCCGACCGCCCGGAAAGCTCCCCGCCGGACGGCCGGGGGGTCGCGGCCGTGGTCACCCCGCGTGGCACGAGCAGGCTGAGCCCCGCCCCGCCCGCGGCGGCGAGCGCGGCCAGGACGAACGGCACCGTGAAGCTGCCCGTGCTCTCGGCCAGCACCCCGCCGAGCGGCGGCCCGCACAGCTGCGCCAGGCCGAAGGCGAGGGTGCAGCGGCCGAACGCGCCGGCGAACTCGCGCGGAGTGAGCACGTCCGACAGCGCCGCGGCGATCACCGCCGGCAGCCCCGACATGGTGAGGCCGAACACGACCGCGGACACGGCAGCGAGCGGCTCGGCGCCGACGGGCACGAGGAGGATCGCCGCGGCCATCCCCAGGTAGCCCGCCACCAGGGTCCGGCCCCTGCCCCACCGGTCCGACAGCCGGCCGAGCAGCACCCCGCCGACCACGAGGGCGAGCCCGACCAGCGTGTAGTCGGCGGAGGAGTGGGCGGCCGAGAAGCCCGCGTCGTCCTCGAGCGCGGTGACGAGGTAGCTCGTGTAGACGGAGTACGCCAGCCCGTACGTCGCGTAGCCGCCGACGAGCCCGGCCCAGCCGGGCACCCGGCGCAGCGCCCCCGCGCGCACCGGCGCGTCGTCGTCGCGGTGCGGACCGGGGCGCAGCAGCAGCACGCACAGGACGAGGGCGAGCACCGACAGCGCGGCCTCGACGGCGTACACGGTGCGCCAGCTGGCGTCGCCGCCGCGCGCCGCGAGCACCGCCGACAGCGCGCTGGCGAACACGATCCCCGCCCCGATGCCCGACCCGGCAAGCCCGATTGCCGCTCCGCGGCGCGACGGGCGCACCACCGAGCCGGCCAGGCCCGGCGCCGGCACCCAGATGAACGCGCCGCCTGCGCCGGTGAGCACGAGGCCTCCGGCGAGCTGCCAGGCGGTGTCCGCCCGCCACAGCACCCCCAGCCCGGCGCTCGTGGCGGCCAGCCCCCAGCGGATGAGCACCGCCGGGTCGGCCCGGCGGGCGAGCCCGCTCACCGCGAGCGTGCCGGCGAGGTAGGCCGCGACGTTGGCCGTCCCGACCAGCCCGGCGACGGCGTAGGAGCCCAGCAGGTCGCGGTCGATCGCCGGGAGCAGGAGCGCGTAGGTGAACCGGCCGAAGGCCTGCGCGACGCCGCTGGCCAGCGAGACCAGCGCCACCAGCGACCTCGGCCGCACCGCCACGCCGCCCCTCCCGCGCTCGTCCCTGCCCGCGGCGCAGTCTGCCGGGGACGCCCGGCAGGACGCGTGCGAGGGTGCGCCATGGCCGAGCCGTTCGCCGTCGCAGTCGCGCAGTCCGTGCTGGACGACCTGTCGGCCCGGCTGCGCGCCACGCGCTGGCCGGACGCCCTGCCCGGCAGCGGCTGGGACTACGGCACCGACCTCGGCTACCTGCGCGACCTGTGCCGCACGTGGGCCGACGGGTTCGACTGGCGGCGGCAGGAGGCCCGGCTCAACGCCTGGCCCCAGCACGTCACCGAGATCGACGGCGCACGGCTGCACTACCTGCACGCCCGCTCGCCGCACCCGGGCGCGCTGCCCCTGCTGCTCACCCACGGCTGGCCGGGGTCGGTGGTGGAGTTCCTGTCGGTGCTCGGGCCGCTCGTCGACCCGCCCGCCCACGGCGGCGACCCGGCCGACGCGTTCACTGTGGTCTGCCCGTCGATCCCGGGCTACGGATGGTCGGGGCCGACCCGGGAGCGCGGCTGGGACGTCCGTCGCGTCGCCCGCGCGCTCGCCGCGCTCATGGCGGAGCTCGGCCATGACCGGTACGGCGCGCAGGGCGGCGACTGGGGCGGCATCGCGACCGCCCACCTCGGCGTCCTCGACGCCGCGCACCTCGTCGGCATCCACCTCAACATGGCCAACGCGCCGCGCCCGAGGGGCGACGACAGCACCCTCGACGCTCAGGAGCAGGCCGACCTCGCCGACATGCGCGCGTTCAAGGCCCGGGAGACCGGCTACCAGGCCATCCAGGGCACCAAGCCGCAGACGCTCGCCTACGCGCTCAACGACTCCCCCGCCGGGCTGGCCGGGTGGGTCGTGGAGAAGTTCCGCGCCTGGAGCGACTGCGGCGGCGACGTGGAGAGCGTGGTCGATCGCGACGACCTGCTGGCGAACTTGACGACGTACTGGGTGACGGGGACGGCGGGCTCCGCCGCCCGGCTGTACTACGAGACGTTCTGCGCCCTGCCGGTCATGCCGACGCAACGGGTGGAGGTGCCGACGGCGGTGGCCCGCTTCCCGCGCGAGATCTACCGGCCGCCCCGCGCCTGGGTGGAGGCCGCGTTCGACCTGCGCCGCTGGACGGTGATGCCGCGCGGCGGGCACTTCGCCGCACTCGAGCAGCCCGACCTGCTGGTCGAGGACGTGCGCGCGTTCTTCCGCGACCTGCGCTGACGGTCAGGCGGTGACGCGGCGGACGAACTCGACCGCGCGCTGCTCGACGAGCGGTGCGTCGTGGTCGAGCGTCGCCACGTGGAACGAGCGCTCGAGCGCGACCCGCTCGACCGGCCCGGCGACCGCGCGCGCGACGAGGTCCGAGGACGCCGGGGCGACGACGTGGTCCTGCGGGCTGGTGAGCAGCAGCACCGGGCAGCGGACCTGACCGAGCGCCGCGCGCAGGTCGGTGACCGCCGCGTGCAGGTCGAGCAGCGGCTGCACGGGAGTGAGCGGGTACGCGCTCTCGACGCTCCCCTCCTCGGCGATGTCGGAGCCGATGCCGGGCACGAAGGGGGCGGCGACCGAGCGCAGCGAGGCGACCGTGTCCTGCCAGCGGGGCTCCTCGGCGTCCGCGAACGGGTTGACGAGCACGAGCCCGCGCACGTCCGGGCGCCGGGTGGCGAGCCACAGCGCGAGGGTGCCCCCCATCGACAGGCCGGCGACGGCGACCGCCGCGCACCGCGCCGCGAGCCGGTCGTACGCCGCCTCCGCGGCGGCCGACCAGTCCGCCCAGCCGGTGTCAAGCATGTCCTCGACCCGGGTGCCGTGCCCGGGCAGCAGCGGCAGCGAGACGGCGAGCCCGGCCGCGGCGAACGCCTCCGCCAGCGGGCGCATCGACTGCGGGTTGCCGGTGAAGCCGTGCACGACGAGGACACCGGCCGGCCCGTCGCCGCTCTCCCACGGCTCGGCGCCCGGCAGGAGGTCGGCGCGAGGGGTGCTCATGCCGGCCGTCCTACCACCCGCTCGTCGAGCGCGACCGCCTCGACCGCCGTCTGCTGCCGGGCGGCCCGGGGAGCGGACGCCGGGCGCAACGATGACGCCGGCCGCCTTCCGGCGTCATAGGTGCGAGAGCCCGACGAGCGGGCCGACCTGGAGGAACGCCATGCGCATGCTCTTCGTCAACCTGCCGGTGAAGGACCTCACCGCCTCGATGGCCTTCTGGCGGCAGCTCGGCTTGGACTTCAACCAGGAGTACACCGACGACTCCGCGGCCTGCCTGGTCCTGGACGACAACATCTTCGCGATGCTGCTCACCGAGGCGCGCTTCCGCGACTTCATCAACGGCGAAATCGCCGACGCGCACGCCACCACCGAGGTTCTGACCTGCCTGACCTGCTCGTCGCGGGAGGAGGTCGACGACCTCGTCGCCAAGGCCGTCGCGGCCGGCGGCAAGCCCTGGAAGCCCGCCATCGACGTCGGGGCGGACGTCGGGCCGATGCACGGCGGCAGCTTCCAGGACCCCGACGGGCACGTCTGGGAGCTGATGTCGATGGAGGCCCCTGCGTAGGGCATCCGGGTAGTTCTGCTCTGCCGGCACGTCTCGCGCGGCGCGAGGCTCGTCGCATGACGTCTCCCGCGCCCTCCCCCACCGGCTACGGCCCCGCGGTCCGGCGGGCCGCGCCGGTCCCGCCCCCGTCGGC
>JALYMN010000373.1 GCA_030773675.1 Actinomycetota bacterium | reverse complement strand
CCGCTGCCGCCGGCGGCGCTGGCCGGCGTGGCGCGGCGGCTGGCGGCGTGCGGTGCCAACATCGAGCGGGTCGTGCGGCTGTCGGCCCGCCCGCTGGCCTCCTTCGAGCTGCTGGTGTCGGGCGGGGACACGCTGCGGCTGCGCAGCGAGCTGGCGGCCGAGGCGGTCGCCCACCGGGTCGACGTCGCCGTCGAGCGGGCGTCGCTGCACCGGAGGGGGCGCCGCCTCGTCGTCATGGACGTCGACTCGACCCTCGTCCAGGGCGAGGTGATCGAGATGCTCGCGGCCGAGGCCGGCTGCGAGGCGGAGGTCGCGCGGGTCACCGCCGCCGCGATGGCCGGCGAGCTGGACTTCGAGCAGTCGCTGCGCGCCCGCGTGGCGCTGCTCGAGGGGCTGCCGGTCGAGGCGGTGGAGCGGGTGCGAGCCGCCGTCCGGCTGACGCCCGGGGCCCGCACGCTCGTGCGCACGCTCAAGCGGCTGGGCTACGCCGTCGGCATCGTCAGCGGCGGGTTCACGGCCGTCACCGACGGACTGGCCGCGACGCTCGGCCTGGACCACGCACGGGCCAACGTGCTCGAGGTCGCCGACGGGCGGCTCACCGGGCGGCTGCTCGGGCCGGTCGTCGACCGGGCCGGCAAGGCCGAGGCGCTGCGCGAGTTCGCCGGGGCGCAGGGGCTGTCGCTCGCCCAGACGGTGGCCGTCGGCGACGGTGCCAACGACCTGGACATGCTGGAGGCCGCGGGCCTCGGCGTTGCGTTCAACGCCAAGCCCGTCGTCCGCGACGCCGCCGACACCGCGCTGTCCGTCCCGTTCCTCGACGCGCTGTTGTTCCTGCTCGGCATCCCGCGCGAGGCGGTGGAGGAGGCCGACCTGGACGACGTGACGGCCGGCGTCTCCGAGCAGCACGCCTAGAGGGCGGCCGCCACCAGCGCGCCCATGGCCAGCGCGTTGCGCAGGGCGTGCGCGAGGATCGCCGGGCCGAGCCGGCCGGTGCGGCGGACCAGCACGCACAGGGCCAGGCCGAACACGCCGGTCGCGACGACGACGGGCAGCGCCTGCAGGCCGGTGCCCGTCGCGTGCAGCAGGCCGAACAGCGTGGATGACACGACGGCGGCGGGCCAGAAGCCAAGGCGCAGCATGAGCCCGCGCAGGACCAGACCGCGGAACAGCAGCTCCTCGACCACCGGTGCAACGAGCACGGCCGCGGCGGCGACGACCAGCAGCACGGGGAGCGGCTCGTCGCGCAGCCCGCTGGTGTTGTCCGGCGCGACCCCCGCGAGCGCCGGGACGAGCAGCCCCAGCAGCCCGACGGCGAGGGCCACCACCGCCGTCGCGACGACCGTGAACAGCACGACCAGCCAGACGTCTCCGGCACGCGGCGCGTCGAGGCCGAGCGCTCCGCGCAGGCCGCCCGACTGCCGCGCCGGACGACGGGCGGCCAGCAGCGCGCCGGCACCGAGGGCGAGGGTCCCGACCGTCAGGAAGACGATCCCGGGCGCGTCGAACGGCATGAGCACCAGGACGGCGACGAGCACCGACAGCGGGACGACGAGCACGCCGAGCAGGGCGTCGAGCACGCCCCACGTGCGGTCGGGCTGGGCGGCGACCTCGGCCAGCCGGGCGTCGAGCGGTCGGAGCGGGCGGGTGGGTGGTGCGGCCTGGGACAGCGGCGCGGTCATGCTCACGTCAACGCCGCCCGCGGCTCCGCTGTGCCGCACGGGGCAGTGCGTCGCGTCGCACCGCAGCGCGAGAGCCTGCACCGCAGCGGGAGCCGGCGCCAGCACTCGCTGCGCGGTGTGGCGGGCATGGGCGCCGGGTGGAGCAGCCCTACCGGCACATCGTCGTGTTCCGCCTGCCCGAGGAGGCGGACGTGGACGAGGTGGTCGCGCGGCTGCGTGCGCTCGGCGACGCGCCGCAGGTGCTGTCGTGGCGGGTCGAGCGCTCGCTCGACGAGCGCAAGGGCCCGGTCGTGGTCGAGGTCGGGCTGTTCGCCTCGGCGCAGGCGTTCGTCGTGT
The DNA here is from genome assembly GCA_030773675.1 of Actinomycetota bacterium. The sequence goes on along the minus strand of JALYMN010000373.1, from coordinate 1,048 downwards.
GGCGCGACTCCCCCGCGCACCAGGCCACCGCGGAGCACCTCCGCGAGGTCGCCGACTGGCTGGTGGCCGACTACCTGGACTGAGCCGGCCGTGCGGCGGCGCGCGTGTCGGCGCCGTCCGCGAGGCTCGTGCGCGCGCGACCGATGAGCAGGACCGGTCCGGGACGTCGTACTGGCAGGACCGCGACCTGAGGAGAGACCATGCCCGTCCGCGACACCGCCCCGACCGGGGCGCCCTGCTGGGTCGACCTGACCACGTCCGACGTCCCGCGCAGCCGCGACTTCTACACGCAGCTGTTCGGCTGGGACGCCGAGGACCCCGCCGAGGAGTTCGGCGGGTACTTCAGCTTCACCCGGGACGGCGTGCACGTGGCCGGGTGCATGGCCGCGCAGCCGACGACGGCGGTGCCCGACGTCTGGTCGGTCTACCTGGCGACCGAGGACGCCCAGAAGACCGTCGACCTGGCTGAGGCGCGTGGCGCGATCGCCTACGTGCCGCCGATGCCGGTGGGCGACCTCGGCGTGATGGCGTTCCTCGGCGACATCGGCGGCGCGGCGGTCGGCGTCTGGCAGCCGGGGCGGCACCAGGGGTTCGGCGTCCACGACCAGCCGGGGGCCCCGACCTGGTTCGAGCTCCACACGCGCGACTACGACGCCTCGGTCGGTTTCTACCGCGACGTCTTCCGCTGGGAGACGCAGGTGGAGAGCGACGTCCCGCAGTTCCGGTACACGACCCTGCGTCACGGCTCGTCGCAGCTCGCCGGGATCATGGACGCGTCGCAGTTCCTCCCCGAGGGCGTGCCTGCGCAGTGGTCGGTGTACTTCGGTGCGGAGGACGTCGACGCGACGCTCGAGCGGATCGTGCAGCTCGGCGGCGCGGTCGTGCAGCCGGCCGAGGACACGCCGTACGGGAGGCTGGCGACGGCGAGCGACCCCACCGGCGCGCGGTTCAAGCTGGTGACGAGCAGGGCGTCCGCCGGCTGACCGGCGGCCGTCTGGCGCGACCGCCGGCCGACCGCCCGCTGGCGGTGGGCCGGTGTCGCCGGCGC
>JALYMN010000372.1 GCA_030773675.1 Actinomycetota bacterium | reverse complement strand
ACCGTGCACGAGGTCGTGCTGTCCGGCCGGCTGCACGCGCTGCGCCGCTTCCGGCGCGCGGGCGCGCAGGACCGCGAGCAGGTGGCCCACGCCCTGGAGGTGGTCGGCCTGGCCGACCTCGGCCGGCGCCCGGTCGCGGAGCTGTCCGGCGGCCAGCAGCAGCGGGTGCTCATCGCCCGGGCGCTCGTCGGCGACGCCGACCTGCTCGTGCTCGACGAGCCGACGAGCGGGGTGGACCTCGCCTCCCAGCACGCCCTCGCCGCCGCGCTGGACCACCTGCGCACCCTGCACGGCAAGGGGGTGCTGCTCGTGGCGCACGAGTTGGGCCCGGTGCGGCCGGTGGTGAGCCGGGCGGTGGTGCTGCGCGACGGCGGGGTGGTGCACGACGGCCCGCTGGACCAGGTCGGGCCCGACGCGCCGTACCCGGACGACGACCACACGGCGCACTCCGAGCACGAGGAGCACGCGCACGCGCACGCGGCCGTCCGCGAGCCGGCTCTGGGGCTGGCGCCGGGGCGGCTGGCGTGACCGAGCTGCTCTCCTACGGCTTCATGCAGCGGGCCCTGGTCGCCGCGCTGCTGGTCGGGCTGACCGCACCCGCGGTAGGCGTGTTCCTCGTGCAGCGCCGGCTGGCGCTCATGGGCGACGGCATCGGCCACGTCGCGCTGACCGGTGTCGCGCTGGGATATCTGCTGGGGACGGCGCCCGTGCTCACGGCCGTGGTCGTGGCCGCGCTCGGCGCCGTCGCCATCGAGGTCATGCGCACGCGCGGGACGAGCGGCGACGTCGCCCTCGCACTGCTGTTCTACGGCGGGCTCGGCGGCGGGGTGCTGCTCATCGGCCTCGCGCCGGAGGGGAGCGGCGCCACGCTGCTGGCCTACCTGTTCGGCTCGCTGACCACGGTGTCGGCGTCCGACCTGGTGCTCATCGCGGCGCTCGCCGCGGGCGTGCTCGGGCTGCTCGCCACCTTCGGCCGTGAGTTGTTCGCCGTCTGCCACGACGAGGAGCACGCCCGCGTCGCCGGCCTGCGGGTGCGCGCGCTCACCCTGATGCTCGCCGTGCTCGCCGCGGTCACGGTCACGGTGGCGATGCGGGTCGTCGGGCTGCTGCTCGTGTCGGCGCTCATGGTCGTGCCCGTCGCGGCGTCGCAGGTGCTCGCCCGCAGCTTCCGGGCCACGGTCGTCGGCGCGCTCGCGGTCGGGACGGCGGCGTCGCTGTCCGGCGTGGTCCTCAGCTACCGCGCGGACGTCGCGCCGGGCGCCGCCATCGTCGTGCTCAGCCTGGCCGTGTTCGTCCTCTGCAGCAGCGCCGCCGTGCTGCGCCGGTGGCGTCCGGGACAGGTGCCGGCGTGACGGCTCCGCAGCGCGCCACCCGGCAGCGCGCGGCCGTGGCCGAGGCGCTGGCACGGGCCGAGCGGTTCAAGAGCGCGCAGGAGCTGCACGACGACCTGCGCGGCGAGGGCGCGAGCGTCGGCCTGACCACCGTCTACCGGCACCTGCAGGCGCTGGCGGAGGCCGGGCAGGTCGACGTGCTGCGCACCGGCGACGGCGAGGCCCGCTACCGCGCCTGCCCCACCGAGGAGCACCACCACCACCTGGTCTGCCGCCGCTGCGGCCGCGCGGTCGAGGTCGCCGGGCCCGCCGTCGAGCGCTGGGCCGCCGCGGTGGCCGACGAGCACGGGTTCACCGACGTGACCCACGCGGTCGAGGTGTTCGGCGTGTGCGGGCAGTGCGCCGGCGCGGCTGTCACGCTCCCCTGAGGTCGGGGAACTGGTCGTCGCGGTACTCGGTCTCGATCCCGCGGCCGGAGAGCTCCTCCTCCCGGCCACGCAGCTCCACCCGGCGGATCTTGCCGGAGATCGTCTTCGGCAGCTCGAAGAACTCGACGCGCCGGACCCGCTGGAAGGGCGCCAGCCGCTGCCGGGCGAAGGCGAGGATGTCGCGCGCGGTCTCCCGGGTCGGCTCGTGCCCGGGAGCCAGCGCGACGTACGCCTTGGGCACGGCGAGGCGGAGCGGGTCCGGCGCCGGGACGACGGCGGCCTCGGCGACGGCCGGGTGCTCGATGAGCACCGACTCGAGCTCGAACGGGCTGATCTTGTAGTCGGAGGCCTTGAAGACGTCGTCGGCGCGCCCGACGTAGGTGATGTAGCCCTCGTCGTCGATCGTCGCGACGTCGCCGGTGTGGTAATGGCCGCCCTCGGTCGCCTCGGCCTGCCGCTGCGGGTCGCCCAGGTAGCCGGTCATGAGACCGAGCGGCTGCGCGGCCAGGTCGAGGCAGATCTCACCCTCGCCGGGGCCGGACACCCGCTCCCCGCTGACCGGGTCGACGAGCACGACGGGGACGCCGGGCAGCGCGCGCCCCATCGACCCCGGCTTGACGGGGGACCCGGGCGTGTTGCCCACCGCCGCCGTCATCTCGGTCTGCCCGTAGCCGTCGCGCACGACCAGCCCCCACCGGCGCCGGACCTGCTCGATGACCTCCGGGTTGAGCGGCTCACCCGCGGCGATGACCTCGCGCAGGTTCCCGGGCCCGCCGGACAGGTCGGCGCGGATGAGCATCCGCCACACCGTCGGCGGGGCGCAGAACGACGTCACCTCGTGCTCGCGCAGGTGCCGCAGCAGCGCCTGCGCGTCGAAGCGGGCGTAGTCGACGACGAACACCGTCGCCTCGGCGATCCAGGGGGCGAAGAAGCACGACCAGGCGTGCTTCGCCCAGCCGGGCGAAGAGATGTTGAGGTGGACGTCGCCGGGCTGCAGCCCCAGCCAGTACGCCGTCGACAGGTGCCCCACCGGGTAGGACACCTGGGTGTGCTCCACCAGCTTCGGGCGGCTGGTGGTGCCCGAGGTGAAGTACAGGAGCAGGCGGTCCTGCGGCCCGGTGCCGGGGTGCTCGTACACGGCGTCGGGCCAGGTGGCGGCGTCGCGCAGGTCGTGCCAGCCCTCGGCGGGGCCGACGCTGATCCGGGTGTAGCCGCCGGGCACGTCGTCGAACTTCGCGACGTCCGCCGCGTTGCAGACGACGTGCCGCGCGCCGCCGCGGGCGATCCGGTCCGTGAGGTCGGACGGGCCCACCGCGGTCGTCGTCGGCATGATCACGGCGCCGAGCCGCATCACCGCGAGCAGGGTCTCCCACAGCTCGACCTGGTTGCCCAGCATGACGACCACCGCGTCGCCGCGCTCGACGCCCCATGCGCGCAGCCAGCCGGCGAGCCGCGCCGACCGGTGGTGCATGTCGTCGAAGGTCACCGTCCTCGTGTCGCCGTCCTGCTGGACGAGGACGAGCGCCGGACGGTCGACGCCGCGGGCGATCTGGTCGAACCAGTCGACCGCCCAGTTGAAGCGCTCCCCGACGTCCGGCCAGCGGAACGACGCGGCCGCCTCGGCGTGCGCCCCGCGCAGCGAGAGCAGCTGGTCGCGTGCGGCGCGGTAGGCCTCCGTGGCGGACAAGGTGGCGGTCATCGAGGTCCTCCTGCTGCGGCGGTCACGGGGCAGGGGGAGCCTGGCCGGGGCAGCGGCGGTGCGCAAGAGCAGCCGTGCGCGGGTCGGCGCGGACCCGGCAGCGCAGCGGGCCCGCCCCGTGGAGGGACGAGCCCGCTGCCGCGCTCGGGGAGCTAGCCGAGCGGTTCCTGGGTCTGCGGGTTCAGGCGAGCCAGCTTGAGGCGGCCCGCCGCGGCGGCGCGCGGGTCGCTCAGCTTGAAGACGTCCAGGCCCTCCTGGATGTCGTTGGAGTAGATGAACCCGTTGTAGAAGTAGCTCGACCAGGTGCCGCCGAGCGTCTGGCCGGTGATCGGCAGGACGTCGCGGAACGGGCCGCGCTCGAAGTGCGCGATCTCGACCGGGTTCTTCCCGTCGGTGAAGTCGATGACCGACGTGCCCCCCTGGTACCAGGACTGCACGAACAGGTCACGACCGGCGACCGGGAGCACGTTGCCGTTGTGCGCGACGCAGTTCTCGCTGTTCTTCTGCACCCGGTCGATCTTGAAGTAGGACAGGAATTGAGGTGCCCTGGGGTTGCTGATGTCGTAGATGGCGTCAGCACCCCGCTCCGACCCGATGGTGGGGTTGCAGGTCGCGCCACCGCCGCCCCCGAGCTCGTCGGTGAAGATGACCTTCTTCCCGTCGTTGCTGAAGGTCGCGGAGTGCCAGAAGGCGAAGTTCGGGTCGCTGACCCGCGCGATCTCCTTCGGGTCGACCGGGTCGGAGATGTCGAAGATCGAGCCCTGGCCGGTGCAGGCGCCAGCGGCGAGGTCCAGGGACGGGTAGACGGTGATGTCGTGGCAGCCGTCGGTGGCACGGCCCGTGCCGCTCGGCGTGCCGCCGTCGGCGAAGAGCACCGGCTCGGCGATCACGGCGGCGGACGCCGGCGCGGACAGCGGGACCTCGACGACGCTGATCTTGTCGTGCGGCGGCTGGCAGTCGGGGAAGCTGGCGCTGGGCGAGTACGACGACACGTAGAGCAGCAGGCGGCGCTCATCGAGGTCGGGGAGCAGCGTGTGCGTGTGCGAGCCGCAGTCGGTCTCGACAGCCGTCACGTAGCGGGGCGCCGCCGGGTTGCTGATGTCGAAGATCCGGATGCCCTCCCACGAGTCCTTGTCCGTCGCGGTCTGGAAGGCGTTGCCCGCGCACTCCGCCTTGTTGCGGGACGAGTCGACCGAGGCGAACAGGAGGCCGCCGTAGACGCTCACGTCGTTCTGGGGGCCGGGGCAGTCGATCTGCGACACGACGCGGGGGTTCGACGGGTCCGAGACGTCGGTGACCTGGATGCCGCCGTAGTTGCCCTGGTAGGCGTACTTGCCCTGGAAGGCGATGTCGCTGCCGTAGTTCGTCGCTCCGCTGAAGGGGCCGCTCTTGGGCAGGTTCGCCACGTGCTGCAGGTTGCGGCTCTTGGACACCTCGCCAGTGGACAGCGCCGCAGCGGAGTCGTCGAGAGCCGCGGTCTCCTCCTGGGAGAGGCACTCCTCCGCGGCGGAGGCTTCGGACTCGGAGGTCTTGCCCTCACAGGCCTCGGGGTGGGCGAGGGCCGGCGGCGTGGCGCCGCCCACGAGCAGGGCCGCGAGGCAGGCGGCCGTGGCGAGCAGTGCCAGCAGGCGCCGCGTCAACGGCACCGGTGGAGCGACGTGCATGGGGTTCTCCCTCGGGGTCCGACCGCCCACGTGTTGTGACGTGGGTCGCAGGTGTCGAGCACCCTAGGGCCATGCGGTCCTAGTGCGAAACGACTAGTGATGCCCGCAGCGATACCGGACAAACGGGGAGAGGTGGTCCTCCGCCGTCGGCGGCTCAGGCCACCACGAGGCGGTCCCGGCCGGCGGCCTTGGCCGCGTAGAGCGCGCGGTCGGCCCGCTCGACGAGCGCGTCGGCCGTCTCCGCGCCGTCCCAGAGCGCGACGCCGGCGGACGCGGTGACGCCGACAGCCGCGCTCCTACGGACCCGCTCGACGATGTGCAGCGCGTCCGGGAGCCCGACGTCCGGCAGCGCCAGGCCGAACTCCTCGCCGCCGACACGGGCGACGAGGTCGACCGCCCGCACCGACTCGGCGAAGGCTCCCGCGACGTCCTTGAGCAGCGCGTCGCCCGCGGCGTGGCCGTGCGAGTCGTTGACCTGCTTGAACCGGTCCAGGTCGACCAGGGCCACCGCGACCGTGGTGCCGTGCCGCCCGGCGCGCTCGAGCTCCAGGGCGAGCCGCTCCTCCCAGCGCCGCCGGTTGCCCAGCCCGGTCAGCGGGTCGGTGCGGGCCTCGGCGCGCAGCTCCTGGGCAAGCAGGTCGCTCTCCCGGCGCACCGCCGCCAGCTCCGCGCGCAGCTCCCGCAGTCGGCGGTCCCGCCCGCGCAGTCGCTGCTGGGCGACCAGCCGCTCCGCGG
>JALYMN010000371.1 GCA_030773675.1 Actinomycetota bacterium | reverse complement strand
TCTCGAACCCGGTCCGCCCACCCGTCAGCTTCTGCCACGAGTGGGCGAGGTAGATGGTCCCTAGACCGAGCCGCATGGCCAACAGCAGCACGTCCGCGACGCGGCCCAGCAACGACATTCCGAGCGCGCGCATGGCGCCTCACCTTCGTCCGTCGATGCCGAGACGCTACGTCAACACCCCGCCGTGCGGATGGGGTTAGGGGTGCTCTGGCGCGGATCACATCGGGGTCAAGCGGCGGGCCCGGCGGCCCACGCCTCGATCTGGGCGACGAAGGCCTTGCCGTCCACGTCCCAGGAGTAGTGCCGCAGCGCGGCCTGCCGTCCGCTCCACGCCAGGGCACCGCGCAGGGGGACGTCCTCGTGCAGGCGGCGTACTGCGGCGGCCGCGGCCGCCGGGTCCTCAAAGGGCACGAGCAGCCCGCAGCCGTGCCGCTCGACCAGCTCTCGGAGGACGGGTTCGCGGTGCTGACGACCGGCACGCCCGATGCCATGTACTCCAGCACCTGGGTCGGCCGTGAGTGCCGGTAGTTCGGCTCGTCGTGCAGCAGCGAGAGCCGGGCCAGGGCGCCGGCCAGCATCGGCAGCGCCTTGTCCTTGGGCACGAACCCGTGCCAGCGCAGCTGGCGGAGTTGCGGATCGTCGTCGCAGTGGAGACAGGCTCGAGGCCGTGGTCGGCGGCGTCCGGGAGGATCTGCAGCTTCGCGTGCGGTAGCATCGCGCGAGGCGCTCCACCGGCGGTGGCCAGTTGTGGCCAGGTCCGCCCGCCGCGCATCACAACGGTAGGGACCCCCACGGTGGCCATGGCGGGGGTCGGCACTGACATGGACTCGGTGATCACCGCGTTGTGGACAGCCGACTGCGCCACAGCCTGCAGTTGCCCGAATAACGGCGCCTGCCGGATCCGGGTCACCCACCTCCGGCGGCAGTACCTCGACGACTTCTGGCGGCGTGCAGACGTCGAGGTCGACGGCGACGACGACCTGCAGCAGGCGGTGCGCTTCGCGCTGTTCCACCTCGTGCAGGCGTCGGCGCGGTCCAGCCGCCACGGCATCCCCGCGAAGGGACTCACTGGCATGGGGTACGACGGTCACACGTTCTTGGAGACCGACTCGTTCGTGCTCCCGGTGCTGGTGCGCACCGTGCCCGAGGCGGCCGAGCAGGCGCTGCGCTGGCGCCACCTGACGCTGCCGCACGCCTGGAGAGGGCGCGATCGCTCCGCTTCACCGGGGCCGCCTTCCCGTGGCGGACGATCAACGGGCACGAGAGCTCCGGCTACTTCCCGGCCGGGACCGCCGCGTGCCACGTGTCGGCGGACATCGCCGACGCCTGCATGCGGTACATCGACGTTGCGGGCGACGTGGCCTTCCGAGCGCGAGGTGGCCGTCGAGCTGCTCGCGGAGACCGCCCGGCTGTGGGTCTGCCTCGGCGACTACGGCCGGGAAGGCGCTTGGCACTGGACGGCATCACCGGGCCGGACGAGCTCAGCGCCCTGCAGGACGACAACGTGTACACGAACCTCATGGCGGCGGCGAACCTCCGCTCGGCGGCCGAGGTGTGCGCGCGGCACCCGACCGGGCGGCCGACCTCGGCGTCGATGACGCCGAGCGGCAGCGTGGCTGGCGGCCGCCGAGGCGGTGGTCGTCCCCTACGACGACGACCTCGGCGTGACGATGCAGTCCCAGCGCTTCACCGAGCACGCCCGGTGGGACTTCGCCCGCATGACGCCCGACGAGTACCCGCTGCAGAAGAGCCACCCCGTACCTGGACCTCTACCGCAAGCAGGTGCTCAAGCAGGCGGACCTCGTGATGGCCCTGCACGTCCGCGGCGACTCGTTCTCTCCAGAGCAGAAGCGGCGGGACTTCGACTACTACGAGGGCTTGACCGTGCGCGACTCCTCCTTGTCCGCGTGCACGCAGGCCGTCCTCGCCGCGGAGGTCGGGCACCTGGCGCTCGCGCACGCCTACGCCCGCGAGGCGAAGCTCGTCGACATGCGCAACCTGCGTGACCAGATCGACGACGGCCTGCACCTGGCCCCGATCGCCGGGACGTGGCTCGCGCTCGTCTGCGGCTTCGGGGGCCTGCGGGACGGCGACGGCGAGGGCGTCCTGCGTCTGGCACCGCGGCTGCCGGAGTCGCTGCGCCGGCTGGCCTTCCGCGTGTCGCCCCTTGTGGACAGGCGAGCCGGCGCTCGCTGCGAAGGGCCGCGCGGGGCAGGTGCCGTAGCGGGCGGGTCGCCGGCAGCGGTCGGGCCCTGGCGTG